>JAQULX010000176.1 GCA_028718465.1 Dehalococcoidales bacterium
GATACGATAATTAACGCATTATGAAAAATGCCCTCTGTATTGAGAGGTGCATTATTTCCGCCGGGACTGTCCTGAAAGACAGCGGCAAGAATCATACAGATACCGTAAAGAGTTAACATCAACCACGCAATACGAGCTTTAATACCGTGCCTGAGATTTATATACAAACTGTAAGCAAAACCGATAACAAGTACTCCATAAACAACAAAGCCAATCGTCAATAATTGCGGAGTTTTACTGCCTTGTTGACTAAGAGAGCTGATTGTGTCTGTCATTTGATTAAAGCCTGGAGTTAATAATCCGGCTATAATCACAATGATACTAATTATGACTGGCGCCACAATACCAAACACAGAGAAAATACGTGAGATTAGTCTTCGGGACATTGTAAAATTGTAAAAAATCATACTGCTTTTGTCAAAGTATTAAAACGAAGATTTAACTATGCGGTTCTTACTGCAGTCAGATTACTCAGGCTCGGGCAATCTCACGGTCTCAAGCAGAACGAATCTCATTACCTGAGAGAGAAACTACTATAGAAGTAGAGCAGCCAAGAGTCATAAACTCAACTTCGTATCCATTATTGCCGTGCAATAGGACAACCGTTCCCACATCACCCTTTTTCAGATGATGCTCAGGTAAATCAATGGTTAAAATAACACGATCAAGTTCTTTTATCATTTGTATCTCTTTAATGGGATCATTCCAAATAGTCTCTCAATTTACGGCTCCGGCTCGGGTGTCGCATTTTACGAAGGGCTTTTGCTTCAATTTGCCGAATACGTTCACGTGTGACATTGAATTCTACGCCAACCTCCCCAAGAGTGCGACTCCTGCCATCCTCTAATCCGAACCGGAGCTCTATTACTCGTTGTTCTCTTGGCGTAAGCGTTGAAAGAACTTCGCCAATTTGGTCTTTGAGCAATTGACGAACGGCACTGTCTAAAGGCGGAACCGCATTATGGTCCTCTATAAAGTCACCCAGTTTGGCATCTGCTTCTTCACCCAGTGGAAGATCGAGCGAGATAGGAAACTGTGCTATCTTAGCCACTTCCTTAATTTTCTCCGGAGATATTCCCAATTCCTCACCGATTTCATCGGCAGTAGGATTTCGTCCATTCTTTTGTGTCATACTACGGGTTGCTCGCAGCAATTTATTAATAATTTCGATCATATGAACTGGAACCCTAATGGTTCGTGCCTGATCTGCAATGGCACGTGTAATTGCCTGCCGTATCCACCAGGTCGCATAAGTACTGAATTTGAATCCCTTGTGGTGGTTGAACTTTTCTACCGCTTTCATCAATCCGAGATTTCCTTCCTGAATAAGATCCAGCAAAGATAAACCGTGACCGATATTTTTCTTGGCAATACTTACAACAAGGCGTAGATTAGCTTCAATAAGTAGATCTCTCGCAGTTTCCTCCTCTTTTTTCAAACTATGGAGATATTCATTCAACACTGCGAAATGTGCCTCAAGGCTCTGAATGAAACCTGTATCCATAACCAGTTCAGGGATATCACTTAGTTCTTTGGAACCGACAGCATCTAAAACGAGAGCTGGTAACAGGGTGGTATCTACAGAGAGGGTGATGAGCAAGGATTCAACTGTTTGGGGGGACAAACTCAATTTATCGGCAATAGTTTGCACCATCAGCGGGTCAATAAAACCATCGATCGCGGCTTTAAATTTTTTATCGGTAATAAGATCGCGAAATTCACTGATTTCTCCCTGACCCACATACTCCTGAAGCGCCTGAATGATTTCCCATGACTGTCCCAATTCTCTAACAATCTCTAAAATAATTTGATTGGGGGAGGCTGCTTTTCTCTGTTTTACAAGTCCTTGTCTTACTCCAGAGATACGTGTTCCAATCTCAATCTGTCGAGCCGCCTTTTTTTCATCTTGTGCCGTTAGAAGTGAGATATGACCGATTTCGTGAAGGTAAAGACGTATGGGGTCATAAATAACCCCGGTGTTTTCCGGTTCCGGATCTGCCCTTTCCTCAACTTCTTCGACATCGGGTTCCAAATCTAGGGTAGCTTCAGAAATGGTTTCTTCTTCGACCACATTAATTTTTATGTCTGAATTTTCTAATATTGTCATTTCTCACGTCCCTTATAGCCGTTAATCAGCATTTCTTAACCCCATTTTTTGACAATGAAGCATTGTTATTAGCACTAAAATAAGGGGGGTCAGTTTTCCGGCTTTAGTCGCTGTTAGAACCTGGTTCAAATGGGATTATTTGGGGATTGCTACCATTGCAGAAATCAGGTGAAAAAACTATTCGTTTACCATTCAATCTTACCATCTTGTCTTCCCTTAGTCTACTATTTCACAATTTATCACACTTGACAAATATAGCCGGTTCTGGTACTATCAATACGTTTGATAATACCAATATTATAACTTATTTAAATATTTAATTGTGAGGAAAGCCTATGAATCCATCAATCTATACTATGAAAGTCAACCCCGACCACTTGGAAGGCGCCAGGAAGTTTTTCTCTCGAATTAATCTACCCTTACAGGAATCACTCAGGGCTCAAATGAAAATGGCGTCCGACTGCGAGCGGTGCCTGGAGCTGGTAGAAGCCAATGCTCCGGTTGAACAGGTACAGAGCGCCTTTGCCAGTATCCTTGATAACGCCAAAGAGACCTGGCATCTAAACGGTATATTCAGAGAAGTAATTATGAAGACCGCTGAAATCTGCAAACTGCCTCAGGAGTTTATCAACAATGTCATGACTGAAGCCGAAAGGATAAATAGCACCAAAACCAAAGAGCGCCAGACTCAGAAGCGCAGGAGGCAGAAGCCATGACGACACAGAAGCTATCGGAGTGGATCAAGACAGGTTATCCCTATTTAAAGGAAGAGGTTGGGCTGGCAGAGTGGGTCTTGCCGAAGCATCTGTTTAACCGTGCCATAGATGAGGTGGGTGACGCCGGCATACTCAAAGCAAGCCGTACGCTGGGATTGACTGATAACCTTGTACATCTTATGAATGAGGTATCAGACCCGGGTAGTATACCGATTGCTGACTGGCAAGAGGCAATAAGCAAATGGCCGCCATTATCTGAAGTCGGTCCCGTAGTCGCCGCTTTCCTCCAAACACAATACCGAAGTCTTAATAGTGGATTTAACCCAAAGATCATTTGCCGGAGCCTGGCAGTACTCCTCTATGCGCCTTTTGTCGATTGTGGCAAGAAACTACTACAAGAAATAGCCCTGATACTGGACAGACCCGCCGCTGACTCCGCCGGGTTGATAAGAAGCTATGTTGAGGCTGTAAAAAAAGGTGACGTCCAAACCCTGGAAAAGGTTAATGACTCTATCGTAAAATACGGTGCCTGGCGCAAATGGGCATCGGTAATGGGGGAACAGGCGCTGAAATGCCGGTACACACCAAAGCTGATTGCGGTTACCCCACCGAATACACCAGATTTATTATCGCTTCTAACTAATCTAATAAAGGAGAGGCAAGACAATGGACCTTCAGGAAATAGTAAGGAAAACCCGGGCAAGCCGCCTGTTACCCAGTGACGACGACCTGCGGAGTTTACCGCATAAGAAAGCCTTCGTTTACGGGAGGGTGTCAACCCAGGTCCAGGTAACAGAAAGCCGGGAGTCAATAAAGGATATCGGTCGTCAGGTAATGAGGGCAAAGAAAGACGGCTATAACACTAACCTTACATTTGAGCAGGTGGAAAAGTGGCTGGTCGAGATCCAGAACGGTACCCAGGAGAGCAAAGTCATTGAAGATGGGGATATCATCGTCGATTGCCAGGACCTGGGACTCAGCGGCTCCCTTGATGAAAACAGGCGTCCAGGACTCGCACACTTGCAGCGCCGTGTAGAAAGCGATGAAGTCGGCGCTGTTTATCTCACTGAGGGCATGAGCCGACTATCCCGAGACCGTGACCGGGTGCTCGGTTACCAGCTCTTAAAGCTACTGAAGCAGCATGTCTGCCGGATACGGACAACTGACGGCATCTATAACCCGGCTATCCCCCGTGACTGGAACCACCTGGCAGATGATGTTACTAAATCAGCGGAAGAGATGAAAACCTCCGGCATCCGTATGCACAGCCGGAGGGTAGATAAAGCGGAAGACGGAGAGCATGTCGGGAGCCCCGTCTGTCCGGGTTACTTTGTGCCGATTACCGGACAGAAAAGAGACGGCGCCTATATTTTCAGTAAATGGCAGGTCTATCCCCCTCACCAGAAGGTAGTTAATGAAGCGCTCGAGGAAGTAGTGAGGCAGGGATCCATATCAAAGGCGGTTCAGGTGATTAGTGCAAGGAAACTGGTCTTTCCATTCTTTCCTGATGAGCTCAAGTACATGGAGAAAAGATCGGCGCTGCGTTTCTATCTCAGGGACAAATCAGGGTACATCATCACCTACAATAATCTGAAAAGCCTCTGTACCAATCTCAGACTGACCGGGGTTTGGCGGTGGCGGCATGTCACTAAAGAGAATAACCATGAGCCGGTAGTTCCTACCGAACTCTTTGAGCAGGCATACGATGTCGCCAAAGCAACTAAGCCCAAGGGGAAAGCCGCTTACGCCGAGCCGATGGAATGGTCGGACCTGCTCTACTGCTATAATCATGACGTGCCAAGAAAGATTAGCGCACTCAATACAGTCGAGCGCTGGTCATGTCATACCTCAATACAAACCGGTCGTAGTGAGTCTTGTCTGCAGATTGCCGACCGGTTCCTGACCCCGCCACTGACTCAGGCATTTCTAAGCTGCCTTGACCTGACTCCTCACGCCCAGGCAGTGATGGAAAAGCTGAAGACCGACGTCAGCCAGAATAGTATTGAGGATAACCAACGAAGACGTCGGGAAGCCGAACTCAAGAAACACATTGCCGACCTGGAAAAGTATCTCGGCTGCGGTGATGCGGAAAGGGAAGAGGTATACTGGCGACTGGTACAAGAAGAGAAGGCCAAGCTTGATCTCCTCAAGCAAAAACCGCTCGCACCGAAGGCAAGTCCGGTAGATATCGAGAAGGTATTAAAGTTTCTTGAGAACATTGAAAGTGAGTGGGAGCGCTATCCCAGCGGGCTGAGAAACCGGCTGATTACACTACTGATTGACCGGGTAGAGATAAAACATCAAGGCTATGACGTAGAGGCAACGATTATCTGGAAGGTCGGTTTCCGCCAGCTTATCCATATCAAGAGACCGCCCATTGCCCTGCAGAAAGAAAAGAAGTGGCAGGCGGAAGAAGAAAACCTTCTCAAGCTGCTGTGGCCGAATTCATCGCGGGAAGTAATGTTTGCCGCATTACCGGGTCGTACCTGGGCATCGATACATAATCGAGCATCAATACTAAAGCTGAAAAGGCAGAGGACTTATTCAAGGACTGGGAACGTGAGACTCTGGACTAAGGCGGATGATAAGCGGTTAAAGAAACTGTATCGCACTGAGAAGAGTATTAGAGAGATAGCGGGCCAGTTGGCGAGGACTGAGGGGGCGGTAATTCACCGGGCTTCCCTGCTAGGGGTATCCCGGTCGGCAAAGGTTCGGTACCGGAGACCGGGTCCATCGTGGGAACCTGTAATGCTTGATGTGTTGCAATCTTCATCATCACCATCATCATCATAATTAACGGCATGATCGATTCGAGCATGTCACCGATCTGCAGGACACCGACACCGGGTGCCGTGGTGAGCTGTCCGGGTACCACGGTTGCGAGCTGTCCCGGCGAAACCGTACCGAGTTGCTGCGACTTAATCATTAATTCCCTCCCTGAAGAATATCTCTGGGGTTACGATTCGAACATGGCACGTTTGTAGCGCTCGACCACGAGCTCCGCCTTGCCGTCAACAGCCGTACCGTAGTTACGAACCCTTCCTTCCTTGACTTTCATTCCGGAAGGAGCGATACCCTGCATGCCGTTGCGGTAAGATTCGGGAGTGGCGCCTTCACGGTAGGCGATGGGAACGTTTCTTTCCAGTTCTGCCCAGCTTGCGTATTTCGCCATTAGTGTTTACCTCCGTCTTGAGATTTACATTAAGAAGAGAGCAGCCTCACTCGAAAAGGAAAAGGGGAGTAGCCCTCAACCCCTCGTTTAAGGCTGCTACTCCCCTTTTGTCACCCGGAGACCACCGTGAAAGAAAAAGCCCCTGGAGCCGTCTTTCTTCGGCAATCTCCAGGAGCCTACTTAAAACACTACTATCTTTTTTTGAGACCGTCAAGTATGAAAGGATTTATATAAATTTCATGGTCTTTTCCCGAAATTGTCAACGCCATAACCAGGGTTTCCCTCCTAACTCTTATCTGAGTGACCATATGCCAGAATAAAGATGAATTCAAGACGAAAGCACTAATCAAAATGGACAAATGGGTGATATTTAAAAAC
>JAQULX010000177.1 GCA_028718465.1 Dehalococcoidales bacterium
TTTATCACCAATCTGCTCGTGCTGTACGGTTCACGGATCAGGGAATACTACGCCGACAAAGGCAGCGTTGAAATGGGAAACCAGCCCCATCAACTGGCTTCAGCACTGTATAAACTGATAGCCGGCGATGCCAGATTCAAGGGCCGTCCGGAAATGAAGCGTGTCGAAGGAATGAAGGCCTTTTTCCTGAACAATCCGTCTCACGCGTGGAATGAAGTGCGAGAAATCGCCCATATCGATGATAACCGTGACGGCAAAATCAGTCAGGACGAGTTGATGTCGCTGCGCCAGAAAAAGGTGAAGCTGGGATTAGGGGACAAGATGATGGAGGTCTTCACCACCCACCCCAACACGCTGAAAAGGATACAGACGCTCTCATCTTATAACTGACCTGATTGGCGTAAGACGGCTTACTTCCAGGGAGGGAGTATTCATTATCATAACGGACCGTAATATTATTGAGTTTTAGTAACATTGGACCCTACTCCCAGGTAAGCTTCGATAACTCTCTGGTTGCACGTGACATCGGTGGGTGATCCTTCACAAATCTTTTTACCCATTTCGAGAACTACGATTCTTTGACACAAATTCATAGCTGCCCGCATGTTATGCTCTATCAGTAAAACTGTGATTCCTCTCTCCCAGACCCTGCGGATCAGGACCATGGCTTTATCCACCTCGCCCGCATTCATTCCTGAAAGAGGCTCATCCAGTAAAAGCAGCTCGGGCTCCACTGCCAGGGCAATCCCGATGCCAAGCGTTCTTTTGAAGCCATGCGGCAGATTTTTCGCTAAGGTATTACGGACGTCAACCAATCCTAAAAATTCACTAATTTCCAAAGCCTTCTTCAGGACCTTTTCCTCCTTGCGGCAACTGCCTGGAGTATGAAACAGGGCTTCGGCAAGTCTCATTTTCGCGTTTAAATATCCAGCAGTAATAATATTATCCAGAACACTTTCATTTGGGAAAATATGATTACCCTGAAAAGTCCTTACTAATCCCGATCGGGCAACCTGATGAGGGTTTTTGCCTGTAATATCCGTACCATTGAAGATCACCTTGCCCCGGGTAGGTTTTAAAAAACCGGTTATTAAATTAAAGACCGTAGTCTTACCGGCCCCATTAGGACCGATTAACCCCACAATTTCTCCGCGCTGAATTTTGAAGTCAACATCGCTGACTGCAACCAGCCCTCCAAAATTTCGCGTCAGTTTACTGACTTCCAGCACGTACTGCCTCCTTACGGAAAATCGTCCTCGGGTGCTTCAGCAAGCTGATAAGGCCTTCCGGCAGGAACATAATGATAATCAATAAAAGACCGGCAAAGATGAATGGTTCGTACTGTTTGATTGATCGGAATAATTCAGGCACAATCGTCAGAATGAAGGCTCCCAGTACCGGACCAGCGAACGACCCCATTCCGCCGAAAACCACATATATCAAAAGATTGATACTCAGGAGATAGTTGAAACTGGAAGGAGTCATAGCGGTAATATAATGTGCGTAAAAACTGCCGATCACACCGGCAAATAAACTGCCCAAGCCGAATACAATGATACGAAACCGATATGTATTGACGCCCACACTTTCAGCCAACTGGTCATCCTGCTTAATAGATTTCAGGGTCCGTCCTAAACGAGAAAACTCGAGGGCGAAAAGAACCAGCAATGACAGAATGGTGATTACCAATATCAGGTAATAATAGTCCACCCTGGAGGAGAAATCCAAACTGACCAATCCGTAGATGGAGACGGGGTCCGGCCGGGGAACATTGGTAAGGCCGGCAGTGCCCCCAGTCAGGCTCTTCCATTGTTGTCCTATCAGCATCACTATGATAGTAAAAAAGAGACTGACCATGGTGAAATAAAAACCTTTAAGGCGGGCAAAAGGATAGCCCACCAGGAAAGCCATGATCAGAGTAAATATCCCTGAGACGGGTAAAGTCATCCAGAATGAGTATCCCATCTTTATAGCTAATAATGCCGAACAATAGGCCCCGAGACTGATCATTCCGCTGTGGGCCAGAGAAAGCTGACCGCTGATGGCAATAAACCGCAGGCTGCTCGCCAGCACAATATTAATCCCGATCAAAATCAAGATGTGTATGTAATAGGATTGGGTGATCCACAGAGGCAGCGTGAAAAAGAAAACCAGAAGAGCCCCAAAAATAATTGTTTTGATCAGTTTTCGTCTAGTCATGCCCCAAAAGACCTTTAGGTCGAAATAGTAGTATCAGAATTACTATTATAAGACCGGTAATACTGGCCAGTTGAATCGAAAGATAAGGAGTAACCATCCCATCAATCAGCCCAAGAATGAGACCGCCGATAATAGCCCCGGAGATACTACCCAAACCGCCCAGGATAATCACAGCAATCCCTTTATTGAGAGCAAAGCCTCCCATGTAAGGGTCCATATTAAACATAGCGCCAATGAGTCCGCCAGCGGCGGCAGCCAATCCGCAACCTAGGAACATGGCGAGAGCGGATATCCTATTCACGTTGATTCCCATGAGGGCAGCCCCCTCCTTATCTTCTGAGACTGCAACCATAGCCTGCCCGATTCTACTACGATTTATAAAGTATAGTAAGGCGACAACCAGAACGACACTGACCACAATCACCATTAACCTCTCCCACGAAAGCCTGGCGCCAAAAATAACCAATACTCCCTCAATAGGGTTGGAGATAGATTTATAATTCTGTCCTGCAATAGCCACGACCGCAGTCTGTAGAATAATAATAAAGGCGACGGTACAGATAATGGAGCCTTCTATATTACCCCGAAATCGGCGCAAGAAGAATCTCTCCAGGAAAACGCCCAATAATCCTACCAGAACAATGGAAACCATAAGGGCAGCATAGTAGTTCAGGCCCGCTAAATCCAATAAATAATAGACCACATAAGAGCCTAACATGTAGATTTCGCCATGGGCCAGTTGAACGATACCGACAATACTTAAAATGAGAGTTAGTCCCAATGCGACCAGGATATAAATCCAGCCAGACATCAGTCCATTTAATAAATTCTGTACTATCATCTACCAATACTGCTTTAAGCATTTAATAACGAGATCAAGTTTCCAGGCTCGGATACGAAGTTTAATCTGATCGGGTTATTGATATTATGGATGATCTCCTCGCGCAATCCGTAAACCCGCGGCGCGAGGAGATCATCAGGTAAGCTTTCCGGTTTAAGGTATATCCATGGTAGCCCAGCGAATATGCTCCAACTTTTCTCCATTGATACGGGTGATGGCAATCGGCAGTATACCGATGTGATTAATACCATAGGTCTGCTGTCCGCCCATTTTAGCGGTACCGCTCAGGGTCTGAATGTTATCCATAGTTTCCCATGTCTGAGCTACCACAGTCGTATCCAGGCTCTGAGCTTTTTGGATGGCCTGGACTAGGCTCCACAAAGAATCGACTGGCCGAATGTAATCAAAATTGACTTCATTATATTTTTCAATAGCTTTCTGTGCCATTTCTTTAATCACCGGAGTCATCTGATCGCTGAGAACGAAAGGTGCTGGAACAATACAGTCCGTGGCTAATGAAACACCGGCAATGTGTTGAACAACTTCCGGGGACGTCGGAGAAAGATTATAGATTGGTCCCATAAAGCCCAGCTCGCGGGCTGTTTTCAAGATTCCGCCCATCAGGTGGGGTAATGCAGTGCAAACGATAGCATCCGGTTGGGCGTTAAGGGCACCGGTAATCACAGGATAGAAATCCTGGGTATCGACAGGATACATATTGGCTCCTGATGAAGTCAACCCCATGGATCCAATCATTTGCTGAGCATTCTGGTAAAGCAATTCTCCAGCAGGGCTATCGACTAAAAGGAAGAGAATCTTTTTGGCATTGGGATAAGCTTCGGTATGATATTTCAGCAAGGGATAACAAACATCCTGCGGGGAAGCTGTCATGCAGAAGGTATATTTGGTATCAGCATTGATTACAATAGTGGCACCTTCACCATGCCAGAGGCTGCGAATGACCCTGGCGGATTCAGTTACCGGGGCCACAGCGGCGGCTATTGGAGGGTTAATGGTGCCTACCATGAACTGGACCTTGTCAGACTCTACCAACTTGGTGGCTGCAGCCACGCCGGTATCAGGAATATCCTTTTCATCTTCCACGATTAATTCGATATTATATTTCTCACCTTGAATAGTAATCCCACCCTGGGAGTTGATCCATTCGGCAGTGATCTGGGTCATCCGCCAGTGGGGTATACCCGCGGTAGATGATGGACCTGTGAGCGGTGCCATAACACCAATCTTAATAATTTTTGCAGTTGAGGCTACCGGTGAAGCCTGAGCAGTTGTCTGAGATGGAACCTGGGTAGAAACCGCGGATGTAATCGCAGAAGGCTGTGACGGCTGGGCCGTGTTATTGCTACAGCCGGTGATAACCATTCCCATGATTAACAGCAGTGCCCCGAATAGAAATATGCATCTTCTCATAAGTTCGCGTCTCCTCTATTCATTCATTTCACAGAAGAATCGATCGTCTAATTCCGGGTTATATCACGCCCTGTTTGAATTATCATTTTAAAAATTTTGCTGGACAAATGACTTTAAGACCTGTAAATAAGTACTATTTTTATTACGATCAGGTACTTTTGGCTATATACTTTTGCATTATGGTTTTGGTATTATATGTACTACGTATAGGTATTACTACATAGATGGCTGCCGGAGTAATACGATATCTCGAATGCTATCCATCTGGAATTACTCATGGAGGATAATGCAGATGGTTGAGAACTCTCTTAATAAAGAGACACCGAATGGCGAAGAGGCCTTTATCCGGATTTTTCTGGCTGATGATCATCCGGTAATCAGGCAGTCGCTGCGAGTGTTTCTGGAAAAACAACCCGATTTCAAAGTGGTCGGAGAAGCCGGCGACGGCCAGGAAACCGTGAAACTAGTCCTGGAACTGCTTCCAGAAGTGGTTATTATGGATATCACGATGCCGCTTATGAATGGAATAGAAGCGGCCAGGCTGATTAAGGAAGAACATCCCGAGATCGCGATTCTAGCACTTACGGTACATACTGAAAAAGAATATATTCTGGGAATCCTGGAAACCGGCATCGCCGGGTATTTGACCAAAAGTGTTTTTGGTAAAGAACTGGTAAATGCTGTCCGCAGCGTTGTGTCCGGAGAAGTAGTATTGACCACTTCAGCTTTTAAACAGATTCTCTCCTCAAGTCCACGCAGAGACCGCAAACCCACTCAGGTGTATGCCGGTGAATGGCTCACTAACCGTGAATATGAAGTTTTGAAGCTGGCAGCCAGGGGACTCAACAATAAAGATATTGCACTCAGGCTTGATGTCAGTGTCCATACCGTAAAGAACTACCTGGCAGTAATATTTTCCAAGCTTCATGTCGGGTCGAGAACCGAAGCGGTGATGGTCGGTTTACGAGCCGGATTACTCACCATGAATGATGTTGAATAAAAAGATAACCGCAAATTATTTTAAAATATCCGGCATGGTATTTGGAGTAGATTCTAAGTGCATTGGAGATCTAAAAAGAGAAAGACACTGTTGGAGAAGGAAACTGAACGGCAAGCTTCAATGTCTCAAGTAATGTCACAGATTTTAAAAGCCCAGGAAGCAGAGAGAAAACGCATTGCCCGAGAACTGCATGATGACATTATTCAGACACTGATTGCAATAGCCAACCGCATTCAAAATTACGCTTCTAAAGATTGCGAGTCCAACGAAGAAAACATAAACTCCGAGATGATCTGGGCTACGAATTCAATAATTGCTTTATCCGAAGACGTCAGAAGAATCTGCCTGGACTTGAGCCCTAAAATTCTGGATGATTTTGGGCTCGTACCGTCGTTAAGCTGGCTGGTTAACAGTTTTAATTCCTCCGGAAATTCAACCGCTGCCATAGAGATAACCGGTTCGGAACACAAACTATCGCCGGAAATCGAAATCAATCTGTTCCGGATCGTACAGGAGTCCCTGAACAATATCAGCAGGCATGCCAATGCCTCCACAGTCTCAGTCAAGATAGAGTTTAACCTTGAGACAGTAAAGATTTCGATACAGGACAACGGAAAAGGGTTTTCCATGAAAGATATCGTTGATGACCTATCGAAAGCCGGGAAACTGGGGTTGATCAGTATGCAGCAAAGAGCTCAACTTTTAAATGGTATCCTGGATATCTCCAGCCAGCCCGGCAAAGGGACCAGGATATCTATCGAAGCTAAATCGTAGTCGGCAATCCCCGTTTCTACATCCCTGTCAAGGCTACTGGCCTCCTTCAATTCATTAACTGGAGGCACACCTTAACCGTTGTTCAGGTTGTTGACAT
>JAQULX010000178.1 GCA_028718465.1 Dehalococcoidales bacterium
TGATGAGCTTGCCCCGGGTAATATCCCCTCAGACATTGATGGTTTAAAAACTTCACGAGACCGGCAGGTTCTCAGTTTGGATTTCTGGTCTCTTCCTCAGGAAGAAGTATCTGTTCCTGCGGTTGCTGCTGATTTGACATTACCTGATATTGTTGTCACCGGAATACCTGCCGGAACAACGGTAGTCAGGGCAATTGCCATGTTCAAGTTCAGGATCGTTGAAAATACCAATGCCGGGGTAAACAAGCTAAGTGGCAATCAGGTAATTCAAATCCGTGATGACAGTCCCGGTGCCTGGGTAGATGCCATCAACTTAGCCGACGATATGTTCAGTCTGACCGCTTCTACCCGGGAAGGCGGCGATGTGATTATCGGGGCTGTTGATGTCTCAGGAGTGGTCATTGGTAATGATACCTACAATCTCCAGTGGCATGATGCGGTGGCCGACCTGGCCAGTATTCATTTCAACGACGTTCAGGTCGGTTTGAGAATCTACTTTAACGTGTAAGGAGTAAACAGTATGGAAAGAGTAACGAGATGGAGTCCGGATACCTGCAAGTGCGTGTTCGAATATAAATGGGATGATACGACTCTTCCCGGTGAGCGTCAGCATACCTTAAAAACCGTGGTCAAAAGATGCGAAATACATCAGGAAGAAGATTCTCCATGGGATGTGGTTATCGAGGAAAACCAGCGAAAGAATCGAGCTTTTGGCACGATACAGAATCTTAAACCTGGGCTTAAAGCGAGAGACTACCACTGGACATTCGATAAGGACAGAGCGCTGGTGGTTGAAGTTACTGGCCGTGAAGCAGCTTTAACCGCACAGGAAAAAGGTCAGCTCGTCTCGAGTTTTGCGACACAGTTCGGTGCCGGTAAAGTGAAGTTTAAGGAATAAATCAGAATGGCTGAATATTTATATACCGGAACTCTTGCTTATAACATGAGTGCCAATTACACCAAATACGGCACGATTCTGGGGGAGTGTTCCAGCGTTTTCAATAATGAAACTTACGGGCAGACGCGCATCCGCGATAGTGCTGTCTGGTCGTGTCTGGGTCTACTTTTATATTCCAGTACAACCGACTTTACTTTAACGCTCACTTCCAGGATAAATGGAGCCAACGGTAATCAATCCATTTCTGTCGCTGCGGGACTGACCGGCTGGTTTGAAGATGCGGTAAATAGTGACACGCTGACAGATGGGGATTTGATCAACTACATTTATTCAGCCCCGGCAGGAACGGGAACCGCTTATCCCTCCCAAATTCAGTGCAAGATGGTGAGCGATTCGTTTATCATGCAGGTCTCGGAGTACGGCTACGTTTATGACGGGGGTTCTTACTTCCAGACTTTGTATGGCTATACCTGTAATGAGGATTCGGAAAATGCACTTGTCGAAGCGGAAAACCAGGCTAAGTTCTACCCGGGAGGATCTCTATCCAACCTGAGAGCCTACTCCGACTACAACGGAATCACCGATACCAGTGAAATAGTATTGCGGGTTAATGGCGCAGATGGCAATCAGCTCCTGTCTATTCCAGATTCTACCACGGGGGAATTTGAAGACACTGTAAATAGTGACGTGATCGCTGCCGGCAGCCTGGTTTGCTGGCAAATAAGAGGCGGGGCAACCGGTAGCGATGAGCTTGACCTCACGCTTATCCAGATGAAAGTAGTTTCTACCGGACAGATCCTGGGAGTTGGTGGTAATGACTATCAGATTACCGAATATTACAACGGAACCTGGTACCTTCCCCTGCAGTCGGGAGATGACTACGAGTACAGTGACGAAGCCAAGTACCAGCACAGAATAAAAAGCGCTTTCACTGCAAAGAATCTTTATGTATACCTTAAACTCAACTCTGTTACAGGCGCCACATATCGTACCAGGCTTAATGGTGCTAACGGTAATCTTATCATTTCCTTTCCTCCAGCCACTACGGGGGCCTTTGAAGATATCGTGGATTCAGATAACCTCGGAGACGGTGACCTGTACTGCGGTCAATTATATATTCCCACCGATCCGGAACACCCGGCATGGCGTGTTGAACCGCCCGTAATACAAATTGAACTGGAACCGGTTGCAGGTCTTCCGCCTGACGAAGGCAATGCCTTCTCTTCTCTCTCAACAAAAATGGTGACTGCAGGATTGATATAGGAGGAAAATCATTGCCGCTAACAGCTGTAGACAAAGATATTGTGATAAGAACAGACCCAGGCCTGGATAATATGGTCAAACACCTTGGTTATCGCTCAATCCAGCTTTCGGGTAGTGATTTGGATAGAGCCTTGATCTCCGACCGAGAGTTGATCAGGATATCCCAGGATCGACTGCGAGGGGTAAAAATTATTCCGGATGATAAGCTGGATTACCAATCTCATGCACATTTGAAGCTTGCTCGGGCTTTGGCAGCTAAATTATTTACTATACCACCTCAAGTTCACATTGCACTTATTCCTCCTGCCAGCGACCGGGTAAATACCGCTGGTATGTACAGCACGATTACGGGAGAGATCTATATCTCCCTTGAGACAGCAAGACACTTTCAAACCATGATCGATACCCTGATCCATGAGTTCGGGCATCACCGGCAGGTGGTCGTCTACGGCAAGGCAGAAGACCTTATCCCGGAGCATGCTTCCTGCATGAGAGTCATTGCCGAAAAGGTAATCTCGATTGTTGGCAGCGGCGAACTCGATCCATTACTTGAGGAGGTGATTTGGTCATGAGTTCAGTCCAATCTCAGGCGGAAGAGGTAACCCAGTTTGCCGCCTGGCTTGCCGGGGCTTTGTTTTTAATGCTGATCGGACGCACTGTCAGTAAAATGGAAAAGAACTTTGTTAATGACGTTCTTGAAATCAGCATGCCCGAGTCAGTCCCTTTAAGGATACCCCAGACAGAAGCAGGACTGCACCCTCAGGCGCTTTTTATTGAAGGCGGTGAAAGACTCTCTCCGCAGTATCGGGACCTGGTGGGACTAATAAATGAATCGCTTCCGGACTACAGCCTCTCGGTACTGCCCAGCGTTGAAGTGGAAACCGGGGAGCGTAAGATTGACGCTGTCATGAAACAGCTTAAAGCCGGTGTCGAGGGGATTCAGGATAGTTCCCAGTTCCGGTTGTTCCTGACTACGATGTCGAAGTTTCATGACTACTCAATCGGTAATCAGATTCTGATTATGCTGCAGAAACCCGATGCAACCAGGGTAGCCGGATTTAATACCTGGAAGGACATGGGAAGATGGGTGAAAACAGGTGAAAAAGGAATTGCTATTCTTGCGCCCATATTCCCTCCGAGAGCTACCTGCGAAAAATGCGGATCTCGTATCCCTAAAAACGCTCGATTCTGTCCGAAATGCGGTAAGACTATAGAAGTAGAGGTTGACCCCTCTCCCAGATTCTTTAGAGTGGTATATGTTTTCGATCTCAGTCAGACGGAGGGCAAACCTCTGCCTGAATTTGAAGTACCGTCTCTTACCGGTGAGGCTAACGAAGGATTATTTAGAGATTTACTTAGCCATATGACAGAGCGTAATGTTAGCGTGGAATTCGATTCCCGCCCGAACATGGATCCCGGTATAAAGGGGTTTTACAGTCAGAGCGGCATCTGGGTGAGACCTGAAGAGCCGAGAGCGCAGCAGTTAAAAACGCTGATACACGAAATCGCCCATTACTATTCGGAAGATGTCTTTCGGATACCCCGGGCGGATGCGGAAACCATTGCGGAAAGCGCTGCTTTTGTTGTTGGGGCTCATTACGGTTTTGATACCGGTGTGAGGTCATTCCCCTATGTGGCACTGTGGGCCAAGGACAAGAAGGTACTGGAAAATAATCTCAGTACCATCCGCCGGGTTTCCACGACGATCATGGATGCTATCGAAAAAATAAGAAAGGGAACACGAGTTTAAAGGATATGGTACTGGAATTGAGACCGAATAGGGGAGGCTTTTTGAGGCCGTTCGGCTGCGGCTGGTTTATCCGGGAGTTTCTCCTGGGAAACGGTCCGGAAGGCGCCACAAAGATTGACCTGGAGAAAGGCGCTCCCCAGGCTGATATTAACTTCGAATACAAGGAAGCACTTGCTCGTGCTACCGCCAGGGAAAGGGCTGAGAGGATTATCAGTCGTATGGTAGTTAGTGGTGATGATGTTACCGAGGAGCAGGCAGAAAGAATCTACGCTAAAGAACTCAAGAGAATATCACGAAAGTTTACCCATATGCGGTATCACTCTTTTCTGATGTACTTTGGAGTGCTAAAGAAATTGGAGTGGGTTGAGGTGACAGAAAAAACTGAGCCTTCGGCTATTCAAGAAAACTACCCGCCGGCTCCTGAGAGGACTTATTACCGTCTTACTAAAAAAGGTATTTCTGCAGGTGATGAACTATGGTCCAATCCGCTATTTACTCTATACCCCCAGGTCGGACCGAGTCATATGAAGAAACCTGATTAACCTTATTTCTTCATAGTGTACTAAAGAATAAGCTACCCCACAGCAAGAAGGCTGTCCGACAACCCATAAGCTGAGGGGTATTCAGCGGTGAATTTTATTAATTGAATTAGCTTATCAACATATTAATTAAGGAAAACAAAGATCACCACGATGTAATCCTCGAAAATTCATTAGATAGGTAGAGTCTTTGTTCAGGTATTTGCACGCGGTGCTGTTGGTTTATGGGCAAAAGCTAATTGTTAGCTTAAACCTATAAATGAGTCGTATTTCTTAGTTTAACTAGGAAAAGTTGAGATAAAGTTATAGCTAGGCAATGTCATATCATTTAAACCTCAACAAACGGGTAGAAACGCCCTTTTCTACGGTTGTTCAAAGTAAAATATTATAATACAATAGCATTGAAGGTTATTCTTGCCTTTGTTTTCTTTCTCATGCTATTTTGAGCTTTCATTTTTATAGATTTATTTTATTTTTGACTATTTTACAGGAGTATGCCTATGAGCTTGCTGAACAACATAACCACAATTTCGATGCAGCATGTCTCTGGTATACTGCTTGAAATCTGAAGTCTTACTTTAGCCTTTCATCAGCATTGAGGTAGCTAAAGATCTTCTAACCAATTTCTAACTTGAAGTAGTGCTTCATAACTATTTGATGAAACTCCTTTATAACCTGTAAGTCTCAAACTATTAACGAAGCGTTTTCAATGGAATTCAAATGAAATTGACTTTGCTTATCTTTAGCCTGGAAAAAATAATATGACGACTTTTGGAGATAGTTAATATGAATATATATGTGGGTAATTTACCGGCAGATTTCACTAAAGATGAGTTATGCCAGGAATTCTTACCTTTTGGAGAAGTATTGTCGGTAACTATCATGAATAATAATTGCGCCAGTAATGGGCAGATGTATGGATATGTTGAGATGTCGTCAAAATCTGAAGGAAAAACAGCTATCGGTAACCTGACAGGTAAAATGATTAAAGGCAAGGTGATTGATGTCATCCAGGCACTTCCTCTCTCAAATTCGGGATTCATTCGTGGCAGAAAGATAAGTCACTTCAGTAGTACTAGCAGTACAAGGAACTATTAAAGCATAAGGCTGGAAATAAAATGAAAACAGAATTAAGTTCAATCCGTTTGAAATTAGAGCAGATGCGACGGCAGTTGATTGAGGAATTAGAACGACTATTGGTTGACAGCAGTTCTTCAAATGAGCAGCCAAGAATGAGTTCTTTTTATAGTAGAGAAGAAACAGTCGATTCAACAAGCAACTTAGAGAGGCAAGTAGCTTTAGAAAGACAGAAAAGAAACAACCTTGCCGAAGTAGAGCATGCTTTACAAAAACTTGAAGAAGGTTCATATGGTATTTGTGAAAAATGCGGACAACCCATTGCATTAGCCCGTCTAGAAGCATTACCGCATGCTACCTTTTGCGTGAAATGCAGCGACTGTAAAAAATAGCGCTGGAAATAAGTAAATACTAAACCTTCGAGAAGTTGTACTTTTATCATAAAACTACAATCATCATATTTCACTTTTCTTCTTTATTGACCGGTACAAACAAGCCGTTCACATGTCCAAAATTGGCGCAATCTCTTGAAATAGATTGCGCCAATTTTTCTACCAGCCCGGTATGAAAAATCATTCAAGTAGTTGTGTTATTTGTATATGTACTGTAAAGTGTGTTGAAAGCAATTTGTCATGTGTAAACATAGTCTAGACACACCTGTACAAATTAACACACAACAAGGAGGATAAATATGTACGCTGTTGAGGAGATTGAACTCCCCGGAATAGGAAGGAAATTTGTAGTCGCAACTGATTCAGGGACCCAGCTTACTATTGTAGTACATGAGTCAGGAACAGTC
>JAQULX010000179.1 GCA_028718465.1 Dehalococcoidales bacterium
GGGAGGCATCATTGAAGACGGCGTCTATCTCAAGGGCAAGGTCGCCATCGGCCAGGGGACCATAGTCCGCGCCGGTACCTGTATCTCCGGACCGGTTGTCATTGGAGAGGGATGCGAAATCGGTCCCCATGTTTGCATCTTTCCGTCGACCAGTATCGGCGCCGGAGTTGTCATCAATCCTTTTACGGAGATAAAAAACAGCGTTTTAGGCGATGATGTCCATATCAGTTCCGGATCGACCATACAGGATACCGTAATTGATAAAGGCTGCGTTATCGGGGCGCATTTTTGTGCTGTGAGCGAAGAAACTGACGTCAAAGTTGACTCCGAGCACCATACGGTCAAAATAGGGGCCATGATCGGCGAAGGATGTGACATAAAAAGCAACGTTATCGCCCAGCCGGGCGTGATTATCGGAAACAATTGCCGGATTAAACCGCAGAAGGTGGTCAGCGGCAGGCTGGCTGATAAGGGTCTGGTGATGTAGAATGATAGTATGCTATTACTGGGTCATATCGGAATCACGCTGGGCACCGCCCTGGTACTGAACCGGATTCTGACACCCGGGCTCCCCGCTCCTTCTCTTCAGCCATCGCCAAATGTGGAAAACGATACAGCGGACGGTCCTCCTGCCGGAAAAACCGCACCGGCGTACCCTCTGGGAGTGACCGGCATCATTTTCATTATGATCGGCTCGATGCTGCCGGATATTATCGACAAGCCGGTCGGTCACTTCCTTTTTGCCGGTTTCTTTGGCAATAACGGCCGGATATTTTCTCACACTCTCCTTTTCGCCTTGATAATACTGGTCATGGCAGTGGGCCTGTATGTATATAACAGAAAAACCTGGCTGCTGGCGATGTCTTACGGGGTCTTCATGCACCTGGTATTGGACTTTATGTGGCGTACGCCCCGGACTCTGTTCTGGCCGCTTTTCGGTCTGGAATTTCCCAGGGGCGATCCTGAATCATCCTGGCTCCTGCGTATGATCTATAATTTGCTTAACTCTCCTTCGGCCTATATTTCCGAGCTTTTATTGCTGATCGGCATTGTGCTGTTTTTTGCGGCGCTGATATACAGCCCGAGGTTTGCCGCCTGGTTGCATATCAGGCGCTGAGCCCTTTACTTTGCTCCCCTGCGTTCCGCTTCAGCTGTTACCAAAGTACTGCGCCCTGACGGGACTTTCTTTATCCCGGATAGTACTTTCGGTTGATTGTGAATGGCTGCGCGGATGGTTAAACTGGTGGATATTCGGATATTTGTTCAATTTAAATGAAAAAACGGTAAGATAAGTTAATTTGATTGTATTGACTACCGCCTTTGGTTAGCCTATATTAAAAATGCCTGCGATAGCAGTATCTGTATAAGACGGATCCCGGACAGCTATCATAAGGGCTATTGATATGAGATATAAAAGAATCAAAATGAGTTTAAAAAGCCAGGGTGGTTTTTCCCTGGCGGAAGTGCTGGTGGCGATGGCTCTCATGTCCGTCGTCGGTGTAGCCTTTTTGAGCTCCCTCAGTACAGCCTCCCGGGCCTTGATGATTACTGAAGAAAAGCAGGCTGCCCGTAACATCGCCGAAATGCAAATGGAAGATATCAAGGCCCAGCCCTGGAATATAACTTACGCACCAATGGATGAAATTGCCGTTCATTATCCGGGGTACTCAGCCAATATAGCTACCAGCTTTCTCCCACCCTCAGATGATGAGGCTATTCCATCGCGCGATACCAATATCCAGAGAATCGAGATTACGGTGCTGCATCAGAGCGAGCCAATCTATACCGTAGTAAGCTATAAAGCAAATAGAAGGGAATAAGGGTATCCGGCGGCCGGGTAATTAATTCACATAACAAAAAGTGAAAAAGATATGAGATTACCGAGAATAAAACGAATTAACCTCTGCCAGGGCGGATACACCCTGAATGAACTGCTGGTTGCCATGGCCATCACCGGTATCCTGATCGGTGGGGTGACCACATCAATTATTCAGATCTTCAGCGGCAGCATCGGCTCCAGCTCTCGCATGATGGCTGTCAAGCAAATTGAGCATGCCGTCGATACCCTTCGCAGCGATTTTATTGTAGCCCAGCAAATTACCCCGGATACGGATACGACATCAGGCTTCCCTCTTCAGTTGACATGGGTTGGCTGGGATGGGGCGGAGGAACATGTTATCGAGTATCGCCTGAGTGATGATAACGAGCTGATACGTGGAGAGGAGATCGATGGAGATTCTACGGAGAGAGTGGTAGCGCAGCATATCCAGTCGATCAGCATGCTGGACCCTGACGACTATGCAGGCGGCAAAATTACTCTCAGCATTACTTCCTCGGTGGAAAGTCTCCGGTCGGCCGAAGTGACACGGACTATTGATATATTACCGCGCCCGGCGCGATAAGCAAGCGAGGTTGGCATATGCACCGCATATTGGGCAGATACTTGAAAAACATTCACCGCTGTCAGGGCGGGCAGCTCCTGATCATGGTCCTTATAATGATGGTCCTGGGAGCGTTTTTGATCACACCCTTGCTGGCTTTCATGAGCACCGGCCTGCTTGTCAACCGTGTCTATGACGACAAGACTGAAGTTTTATATGCGGCCGATGCCGGCATCGAAGATGCCACCTGGAAGATCCAGTATGACCGGCTGACCGGGTTTTCTCCGTATAACTTCAGCGACTCATTTACTTATGAAATTGCCGAAGGTGAGGAGAATGATGAGAATATAAATCAGTACCCTGTTGAAGTTAATATCTGGAATCACTGGGTGCTGTCGGATATGACTGGTCCTATCCCTCCTCCTACCGAATCCGAGGCTTCCGAGATCGTTTACTCCAATCGGTTGGCTGTTGTTGGTTCGACCATCGAGACCGGAATACCGGCTATTGGCTCGTCAGGGCAGTCTGTCGAAATCTCACAATACCGGATCAAGGTTATCTATACTCGCTGGGAGGAAGGGCTTGCTGATTTGAAAATCAATCGCATCGGCATCTGGCTGCCCGGCGGTTTTACTTATTTCAGCGATCCCGATCAGGATTTTGAAGGGGAATCTATTCGCAGCCAGTTGGAAGGGTTGAGCGGAGATCACCAGTCTATACCGTATTCACAGCCGTCTAACGGCAACGAAATGATAATCTGGGATTTTGCCGATCCTCCGTCTTTCAATTCCTTCCCGCCTTCAGTTTTGTCTCAGACCAGTAATGTTTTGACTCTGGAGTTTACCTTCTTTTTCCAGTCGCCGGGCCAGCCTGGCGCCCGACCGGATGCTGTGGCCTGGGTAGAGACCAGCGGAGTGGATGAGATCAGCTATGCCTGGAATGCGGATGTGAAAGTTTACCGCGTCCAGTCCACGGCTGAAGATACTACAGTTGAAGCTTATCTGACTAAGAGCGAGCTGCGGGCCATGAGTTCAGCCGTGGCGGGGGACTATTTCGCCACCGGCAATACCCTGATGAGGAACGCCAACAGTGACAGCGGGCATATCCGGGATACCTGGTTGAATCCTGACCATTCCAGCAGCGCCCTGGTGGAGGCTGCCGACGTGGGAGAAATCGAGGCGACCGAGGATGACCCGGGGACCCCGGTTGAGATTGCGGCCGCTTATCTCTACTGGACCGGTTGGAAAAGCGCTGAGAGCCTTTATACAATTTTTTCTGATAATGGATCTGATCTGGATGAATGGCAGACCAGTTCCTCCGAGTCCCAGACCCGCGTACCCACCGGGGAAGGTGATACCGGAGGCATCTGGAATACCTCTCCTTGCTGGGATGATGTCGATGAGATTGATACCGGCATCAATGACGCCGACTATATGACGGGGCTTGGAGGTGGAGGCAATACGGGCTGGCTCAATCCGACCGCCAGCACTGCTGACAGCGGCGGAGATAATAATGGCTTTGAGAGCAATCCCGATAGAGCTCATATAGATGGTGGTGGGAATGCCGCTAACAACAATGGGGGTGGTGACCGCCACCGCTATTATGGGTACGATACCGGCGGTATTCCAGCCGGCAGCACCATCACCGGCATTGAAGTACGTCTGGACTGGTGGGTTGACTCTACCTGGTACAGCACGAGCAGTATGGGCGTTGAGCTATCCTGGGATGGCGGCGCTACGTGGACCAGCGCCAGGACCGATAATGACGATAGTACCTATTCCAGTAATTCCGTTGTATTAGGTAGCCCATCCGATAGATGGGGACATACCTGGAGCACTGAACATCTCGACAGTTCCAACTTCCGGGTCAGATTAACCTGCATCTCATCCAGCAGCAGCCGGGACTTTTACCTGGACTGGGTTCCCGTCCGCATTACCTACAGTTCCAGCAGCGTTGACCAGAAGCTATTCACTTTCACACCTTTTTCCATTCCCGCCGGCATGCCGGTCGACGGTCTGACTGTTTACTACCGGGCCAGAGACAATACCATCGGCTATAATAATAATATCCGGGCTGCTGTCAAAGTCGGGGATGATGTCTATTACAATTCTGATACGGGTAATGATCCGGGAAGCAGATGGCGCACCTATCTGTATACTTTCGCCGTCAATCCGGCCACCGGGTCTCCCTGGACTCCGGAGGATATCAACGGCACCGGTCCCAATCCGCTGCGGCAATTTGGAGTTTACAGCAGCGACCTGGATCCGGGAGTGCAGGTCTCGGCGGTCTATGCCCGGGTTGATTACGGCTACGCCAGCCTCTGGAGTGTTGCATCCGAAGAGTTCCGCGGGCGAGGGAGCAGCTCCGCCAACGATGCCCAGCGGATTCTGACCCTGAGGAACAGCCTGGACCTCAGCGCTTATGCCCCGGACACTGTCAGTATTTCCTGGAATCAAATTGAAAGCGGGACACTGGAACCCGGCGATGCTTTATTGTATGCTTTCTCGAATGATAACGGCAACTCCTGGAGTGATTATTACGAAGCCTTTAATGACGATAATCCGGCCGGCACCTTTGGAATTGTAATTCCGGAACTTTACCGGGACACCGGTTATTTCAAAATTCGCTTCTACCTCTCTTTCAACGATAGTGACGAGTATGCATATCTTGATAATATCTCTATCGTAATCACAGAGCTATTCAACGATAACTGCTCGGACTATGATAATTGGGACCGCAGCTTTAACAGCCGCTGGAGCATCGATTCCGGACGGTTCAGAGGGACCGGGTCTTCTTCCGCCACAACCGATCAGAGGACTCTTACCATGAGTGATGGCATCGACCTCAGCCACTTCGATCCGGGGACGGTCTGGATATGCTGGCAGCAGAGCGCCGCCGGTCTTGATCCTGATGACATGCTTTTCTTTGCTTTCGATAGCGATAATACAAACTGGAGCAGCAATATCGATGCTTTCCGCGGCAGCGATACCAATACCTATTTCGGATGGCAGGTCCCTGATGAATATCTGGATACCGGTTTCAGGGTCCGCTTTTACATGGGATTCAATGATTCCAATGATAGTGTTCGTCTGGATAATATCAGCCTTAATATCATGACGCCCGACAGGTCGGTTTATTTTATGATTGACGGACAGCAGGTCTATTTCGACGGCTCTGCTCCGGCGGCCGGTTCCGAGGAGGTTATCGCCAGCAGCGCGGAAATTATCCCCAGCATCACCAGCGGTACCTTTAACGGGTATTCTTACTCCTGTTTCAAGGATGTCACTGCCCTGGTCAGGAAATATACCACAGTTGACGCGGGTGAGGCTACCCAGCATTCTCCAGGCATAGCCGAGTATACTGTCGGTCATGTAGACGCCACCCTGGGCATTGATGGCGGGGATTACCAGTTGGCCCATGCCGGCTGGTCTTTGATCCTGGTTTATACCAGCCGGGAAACAGTCGGCCATCAAATCTATCTATTCGATCGATTTACCTATGCCGATGATTATACTGACCTGGACTTTGACCGGGATGGCAGACCCGGCGGAGATATCAGCGGGTTCATCGTTCCCGAGCGGGTGGAGATGGACGGCGTCTTCGAGGAAAATGTAGCCAAGATGACTGTCTTCGTAGGTGAAGGAGACGCCTGGATTGGGGATGATTTTATTGCCTTCCAGGCCCCTGAGGAATACTGGGACGGGACTTTTGATCCTGAGGATATCCCTGATGACTATAAGCTCTGGGACGGCATCAATGTCTATAGTGAGCCTGATAGCGATGACGAGCGTAATAACAGCGGCCGTCCGCAAAACGTCTGGAATGGGCAGTCCACGGTATTCGCTGCCGACGGCATAGATATCGATACCTTCCATATACCATGGGATAGCGGACTGCTGGAACAGGGAGACACGACAGCTCATATCGATTTTTATAC
>JAQULX010000180.1 GCA_028718465.1 Dehalococcoidales bacterium
AGCTCCTGCTCCAACTGCAAAGATTTCCAGGCGCGCCGGGCCAATATCAGATACCGTCCTTCGGCAGACAAGAAACCGGAATTTGTGCATACTTTGAACGGTTCCGGCCTGGCCCTGCCCAGGGTAATGATCGCCATCATGGAGAACTATCAGCAGGCTGACGGCACGATCCGGGTGCCCGAGGTGCTCCAGACCTATGTGGGGACGGATGTGATAGGGAAGCAATAGACCAGCCTTTACAGGGCGACTAGCCTTTACAGGGCAGATCTCGAAGCAAGCCGAATACAGGAAGAGGCTCCGCTACTACGGCGTGAACGACAGCTTAAAACCTGTTTTTACACCCGGAGCTCTGAAGACGTCGTAAAGCTTCCTTGATTTTAGCGCTTCTATTCCCATAAAGACTATTGTGAGTTTTAACCTCGCAAACAACATCGAGGTTGTCACCGATATAGCCTTGCAAATCTATCCCTGAAGCATTATTTACGGCTGAACGCCATGTCCCGTCCGGGAATCTGTCAGACAACAATATACCGGCAAGCTCTATTCCCGCGTCGTGTAATTCATTATCAACCCGCTGCCCTTTGCTCCTTATATCATCAATTTTATCCCGGCGCTGCCGGTCCTTAAGCCTTGATATGCCGGCAGCGGCCGATTGCAATGCATACTCCACGACCTGAGCGGACGAATAATGATTAAGGCCACCCCACCCTGAGACCCTTCGTCGCCTCAGATGTTAAGGAGTGAGGCTCCTCCAGGGTGACAGAAGGAGGATGGTTCAAGCGAGCACAGCCAGCCCCGGTTCATGTCCTTTTAGATTAGAACTTACCTGAGCCGTAATATGAGATATTAATTCCGCTGCGGCTTTAAATCCAGGGATATGGCTTTGATTTTGGTGAACTCTTCCAGTCCCAGGGTATGGTTCACCTTGCCGATACCACTTTCCTTGTATCCACCCCAGGGGACTTCCAATCCGCTGATTTGATGGTTGTTCACCCACACCGTGCCAGCCTGGATTTCATTGGCAAATCTGATTCCCTTGGCAGAGTCTTTCGTCCAGACTGAAGCCGCCAGTCCAAAGGTGGTATCATTGACCAGGTCTATGACTTCATCCTCAGAGGAGAATTTGATGATAACGGCCACCGGGCCGAAGATCTCCTCTCTGGCTATCTTCATATTCTGAGTCACATTGGAGAACACCGTCGGCATAATAAAGTAACCTTTATTTAACGGAGGATCGGCAGGTCTCTTTCCGCCTAAAAGCAAAGCGGCCCCTTCGTCTATGCCTGATTTTATATATTCTTCTACCCTGTCCCTGTGTTCGGCACTGACCACCGGCCCCATATCAGTGTTGGGGTCCTTCGGGTCTCCCGTGACAATCTTCCTGGCTCTATTCACGAAACCGGTCACAAATTCATCGTAAATCCTCTCATGGACATAGAACCTGCCGGGCGCAGTGCAGGACATGCCAGTATTATTGAATAAAGTAGCCACCCCTCTTTCCACGGCCGCGTCCAGATCAGCGTCTTCCAAAACAATGAAGGGATTTTTACCGCCGAGCTCCAACTGGACCGGCTTCACGGTGCTGCTGGCGCACGACATTATCCTTTTCCCGGTGGCACAGCTTCCCGTAAAGGAGACCATGTCTACTCCCGGATGAGAGACCAGCGCTTCGCCGGCGCCCCTGCCGGACCCGGTGACGATGTTAACGATGCCAGGCGGTAAATCATTTATTTTCTCCAGTATCTCGCCCAGCCTGAGAACAGTCAGGGAAGAGTAACTGGGCGGTTTGACAATACAAGCGTTTCCGGTGGAAAGAGCCGCTGAAATCGCCATCGTGGCGCCTAACAAGGGGGAATTCCAGGGCAATACCAGAGCGCAAACACCCATAGGCTCCCGTTTAAGATAAAAGATGGTATTAGGGTCTGTTTGTACGACCTCACCCTTCAAAGACCGGCTCATCTGAGCGGTGTATTCGAACCCGCGCGGCCCCAGCATTACCTTGATCATGGCTGTTTTTGCCGGTGAACCATGACTGATAACGTCAAGCTCAGCCAGTTCCCTGGCCTGACCTCGAATTGCCTCGGCAATACGATACAGGATGTTGGAGCGTTCTTCAGAGGACTTCCTGGACCAGACAGGCAGCGCCTGACGGGCGGATTTGACTGCTTTGTCAACGTCAGCCTTATCACCCAAAGGCACCTGAGCTATTACCTCCTCCGTAGCCGGATCATATGAGGGAAAGGTCCGGCCTGATTCGGCATCAACCCATTTCCCGCCTATCCACATCTTATAGTTCTGCATGCTGTAACCCTCCTGAAAAATATATGTTGTGCTGCCGGTATCATGCGCATCATTATCCGACAGTAAATGAGCACAGATAATATGAGGGGAACTATCCCTCACCTTAATCCTCTCCACACCCTGAAGGCGCACGAGAGGAATTTAATGTGAAATCTCCAGTGAGAGGAGAGCCTGCCCTACGGCCCTTTCCTGACATGAGGTCAGTTGAAGGTTCCTGGAAATATTCTTCCCCTTTGAAGAGAAAAACTTGAAGAGGGAGCTTAAGGCCCACTCACTCCGGTCCTCTCCCCAACCAGATGGCGACTGGAGAGAGTAATTTTGCTTGTGAAGACGACCCTGAGAAAGAAATCAGAGAAGCAGTACCCCGCCGGGGGGAGAAGAAATTGCTTGCATTCATCTTCAGCGCAGTATGCTGTACCGGCCTCTGCCGCCCGGCACCGTTCGATTGGGGCGGCAGAGGCCGGAATAACAGAATCACAGGTGCTATCCGGAAGACCGTTTAAAGTACGCTGTCGCCGCCATCGACACCAATGTTCTGGCCGACGATATCTCCGGCGAGGTCCGAGGCCAAAAAGGCGACCAGGTTACCAATGTCCTCGGGAGTGGTGGACCGCCTGATGGGAATCTTGGCCAGAGCATTCTCTACTCCGCCCGGAAGCGGCCCTCCGCCGCCAAAATTGGTCAGGCCCAGGCCGGGAGCGATACTGTTTACATTGATATTGTAAGGCGCTGCCGACACTCCAATTCCTTTGGTAAAATTCACGATAGCTGCCTTGGCCGCATTATAAACCACAGTATGAGACATGCCTTTCCCGGCGCCTATCGAAGAGATATTGATAATCTTGCCGCTTTTTTGCTCCATCATTTGAGGAAGAACCGCATTGGTAGCGACCATGGCGGCCTTGAGGTTAAGGGCAATCTCTTTGTCCCATTCCTCTTCATTCCTTTCAGTAAAGAGCTTGAGCGAGGTAATGCCACCCGCATTATTTACCAGGATATCGATCCGCCCGAATTGTTCCAGGGCGGATTTGATCGCCTGCTTGATTTCAGCGCTTTTAGTCAAATCAACCTTGAAGGCAGCGGACTTGCGTCCCAGAGAGGCGATTTCATTGGCGGTCTTTTGGGCCCCTTCCAGGTCGATATCAAGAACAATAACATCGCATCCCTCTCTGGCAAGGACCATTGCAATACCCTTGCCAAACCCCTTTTGACTACCGGCGCCGGTTACCAGGGCTACTTTACCTTTTAAACCTAGATCCATGGATTTATCCTCCTGTTTTTTAAATTATAGACTATCCCATATTCAAACAGAACTGCTTGAGGTCAGTCAACTCTTCCAGTCCGCACATTGAACCGGCTTTACCCAGGCCGCTTTCTTTAACGTTGCCGCCCCAGGGCAGCTCATGCACCGCAGTCCGGGGCATATTCAGGTAGACGTTGCCGGCACGCAGCTCATTAAGACACTTAAGGCCTCTCTCCATATTTCCGGTCCAGACCACGGCGCAAAGTCCGTAAGGCGTGTCGTTAGCCATGCCGATGACATCATCCTGCGAGGAGAACTTCTGGATACAGGCTGCCGGGCCAAAGATTTCCTCCCGGGCTATGGTCATATTGTGGGTGACATCGACAATGACCGCAGGCATCAAAAAATAACCTTTATTGAGCAGAGCGGCGGGCCTCTTCCCTCCCAGGATAATACGGGCCCCTTCCTTTTCAGCCGACTGGATCAAGTTTTCCACCTTCTCCATCTGCGGCTTGTTGGCCATGGGACCCATCGTCGTTTTTTCATCCCAGGGATCTCCCACGACAATCTTTTTGACTTCGCTCACGAATATATCCACAAACATGTCATGCACTTTCTCATGTACAAAAAAGACGCCCGGAGACGAACAGTTCTGAGCGGTATTGACAAAATACCTGAGGGCATGAGCTTTAGCGGCCTTCTCGACATCGGCATCTTCGTAGATAATAACCGGGTTTTTGCCCCCCAGCTCCATGATAAGCTTCTTGACCGTTGAGCTGGCGTCGCACATGATTGATTTTCCCGTTTCGCTGCTGCCGGTAAAACGGACCACATCAATTCCGGGGTGAGATGCCAGGGCCTTGCCAATAGAGCCGCCCGGTCCGGTAACCATATTGACTGTCCCGGCCGGGAAACCGGCCTTTTCCAAAGCTTCGGCAAACTTCAGGGATGACAGGGAATTGATACTGGCCGGTTTGATGATACAGGTATTACCGGCAGCCAGGGCCGGCGCTACCAGGTCAGTCATCATATGATAGACGCCGTTCCAGGGAACGATACAGGCGCAGACTCCCAGCGGAACCCGCTGAAGGTAAGAAAGGGCATTGGGCATAGCGGGTATAACCTGCCCCATCACGGCCCGGCTGATAGAAGCCGTATATTCTGCCAGCGTCGCCGCCAGTTCAATGGTGCCGGAAGCCATCTTTTTCGGAGTACCATGCTCGTTGACTTCCAATGAGATCAGAGCATCCGCATCATCTCTAAGGGCATCTGCGAACCGCTCGAGAATTTTAGCGCGCTCGGAAGGCATCATTTTTGACCATACCGGAAAAGCCGCCGCCGCCGCTTTCACCGCTTTATCGATGTCAGATTGTCCACCTAACGGGGCTCGGCCCAATTCCTCTTCAGTAGAAGGATTTAAAACCGCGAAGGTCTGCCCGGATTCGGCATCCACCCATTTACCGCCGATCCACATTTTGTTACTGCCCATAGTTCCTCCTTGATATAAGTGTGATAGAATTGAAGACTACTGCAGAAAAATAATAATAACCCGGGACGGATTATCATTATCCATAATGTGTATATATAACTCAATGTTGCATGTCCAATATTACTATATAGCTATACTCATGTCAATAAAAGGCTTCTTATCTTTTATTGATAAATAGAAAACCCGGGAATGGATGCCGACAGCAGGATTTTAATATTGTATATATAATTATACTTCATTATATAACTTTGATTATTCATGATATGCATTATTCCTGTTTATACGGCACATGAACAAAGGGAGGATGGAGAATTTTATCCTTACCCCTATTCACCCGGTATCCCAGGGTCATTTCGTTCTTTTCAAGGCAGGGGGATAATGGTTTGGGCGGGCGGATCACACAGACCCGCCCCTACACTTAATTACTGATATCCTCGCACTGAAGGGCACAGCAGTTGCATAAAAGCCGCGCACTGACAAGATCAGGGCAAAGCTAATCGAACAGGGCCGGTTAAAAAATACAGCCCTGCCGCATTGACAGGCCGCTCTATTTATCTTTACACTAATAATAGGATTATAAGGAAGATTACATGAGATGCCCTGTAGATAAAAATGATATGATTGTAGTCGAACATAAGGGTATCGAAGTCGACTATTGTCTTCAATGTAAAGGAGTATGGTTCGACTCTGAAGAGCTGGACCTGTTGGTCGCTATGCTGGAATCCGGCGGAGAGAACGCTTCCCCTCCGGGGTCCTGCCTGAACCCCAGGAAGGCCGAGACTCACGAGTCCGTCAGGAAATGTCCGATTTGCCTCCACAAGATGGACAAAGTCTGGACATGTGACAGGTCCAACATCCTGATTGACAGCTGCCCCCTGGGCGACGGGTTGTGGTTCGATGGAGGAGAGCTCCGCCAGGTGCTTCATCAACTGGGCCATACCAATCCGGAAGACATAGTCTCGTTCCTCGGCGAGATGCTGGAGGCTGATACGAAATAGTTTTCAATTGCGATATACAGCAAGAAGAGATTGCTGTAAGCCTGAGGCCTCGCAAGGCGAGGCCGAGGCATAACAGGGCAGGAAAGGAATTCAGGCCAGGAGGTATTTTATGGGTATAGGTCTAATTATCGGCATAGTTGTGGCGGTGATAATCGTTATCGCGATAATCGCTTTCATAGCTATCTATAACGGATTGATCGGCCTGCGAAACCAGGTCAAGAACGCCTGGGCTCAAATCGACGTCCA
>JAQULX010000181.1 GCA_028718465.1 Dehalococcoidales bacterium
CCAGTGATAGTTCCATTCTGGGGAAAAGACTGGGGGTAGTGGTCGGGGGGGCGCTCAGCCAGGGGGTCGAGGTTAAGCTCGATGGTTCGGCCCTGGTGGAAGATATGGCTGTCGGACGCTATGTTACTATCCGGGGGCAAAAACGCCGCTTCTTCGGCATGATAACCGATGTGAAATTGGGGGTGGTCGATGAACGGATTAATGTTACTCCCCAGGATGCCTCCGAGCCGTATCTGGCCGAGGTCCTGTCAGGTACCAGCACCTACGGCTCGATACATGTTTTACCCTTGCTGACTATCGGTGGAGAAGTTGCCGGACTGGTAGAGGGTCCGCAGCCGGTCAAGACTGTGCCCGGTCATTTTTCCCCGGTTGAAGTTTCCTCCCAGAGAGATGTCGAGCTGGTCTTCGGCAGCGAGGATGATAAGAAGTTTTATATCGGCACTCCGCTGGATATGGAGACCAGGATCTGTCTGGATCTGCCGGAATTGGTGAAGCGCTCTAACGGTATTTTCGGCAAGAGCGGCACCGGGAAGACCTTTCTCACCCGGATGCTCCTGATAGGGATGCTTCAAAAAAGCAAGGCGGTAAACCTGGTCTTCGATATGCATAATGAATACGGCTGGGAAGGCCGCAGCGAAACTAGCTACAAGGTGAAAGCCCTCAAGCAGCTTTTCCCTGAGAGAGTGGCGGTTTTTACTCTGGATGAGGAAAATTCCCGGAGGCGCAAGGTGAGTACGGACGCGGTGGTGCGCCTGGGATATGATGAGATCGAACCGGAGGATATCGTCCTTTTACGGCAGACACTGAATCTGACTGAACAGGCTGTCGGGGGCACTTATCAGCTTGCCCGGCGGTTTGGCGACCGGAAATAGTTCCAGGCCGCTTTAAGCATGGAGAACAATGAAGGGTCCCAGGAACTGCTGAAGAGCCTGAATGTCCATGAAGCGAATTTCAGCAACTTGCGCCGGGGATTGGAGTCCATCAGACGCTTGCCCTTTTTATCGGCCACTGCCCGGGAAAATCCGGTCGAGCGCATTCTAAAATACCTGGACAGCGGCATGAACGTGGTACTGGAGTTCGGCCGCTATACCGATTTGACAGCCTATATGCTGGTGGCCAATATGCTCAGTCGGCGGATTTATAACCGCTACCGTGAGTTGACCGAAAGATTTCTGGGCGGGGATGGCAGCGAACCCAGGCCGCTGGTGATCACCATTGAGGAAGCTCATAAATTCCTCAATCCGGAGGTGGCGAGTCAAACTATCTTTGGTACCATCGCCCGGGAGATGAGGAAGTATAACGTTACCCTGCTGGTGGTTGACCAGCGTCCCAGCGGCATCGATGAAGAGGTGATGTCCCAGATCGGTACCAAGATAACCTGTTTGCTGGACAATGAGAAAGATATCGACAGCGTTCTCACCGGTGTTTCCGGAAAAAGCGAGCTGAGATCAGTTCTGGCGCGCCTGGAACCCAAACAGCAGGTATTGATTTTCGGGCATGCCGTGCCGATGCCGGTGGTAGTCCATACTCGCGAATATGGTTCAGCGGAGTCCTATGAAAGCTTCGGCTCGCACTATGCGGGAGATATCAGCAAGAAAGTGGAAAAAGACATCCAGGACTTGTGGAGTTAAATATTATGAGTACCGTCTTAGCCAAACAGGATATATTGCGTTTGATACGACAACAGCCCCCTCTGGTAGAAGGTTACCTGAACCTGGAAGACCAGCTTCAGCCGAACGGATTCGACCTGACACTGCGGGAAGTGGCTATGATTCAGAGCAGTGGGCAGATCGCAGTCTCTAACGCTCAAAGAATGGTCTCCAACCTGAGCCCGCTGGTTTTTAATAGTGCAGACAATATGGAACTGACAGCGGGTGCTTACGTAATTATGTTTAATGAAGTCGTCAATCTACCGAAAAACGTTATGGCGCTGGGTGCGCCGCGGTCAAGCCTGCTCCGCTGCGGGGTGACCGTGCATTCGGCGGTCTGGGACGCCGGCTATTCCGGCCGCTCCCAGTCCCTGTTGGTAGTCTTTAATCCTTTCAGTTTCCGGGTCCAGAGAAATGCCCGCGTTGCGCAACTGGTCTTCTTTAAACTGACCGGCGAAACAGACGGCTACAACGGAAATTATCAGGGCGAAAACATTCATTAACCGAAACTCGGAATAAATTAATAGCTCCAATACCACTTCGCGTCATTTCGGGAACACACAGTGATTTCGCTCGTCGAAGAAGAGCGGATAACCATAGGGTTCCTCAGAAGCAATCGTCCATGCCGCGTGCTATGGTCACCATCAGTTATGAGAGTCAGAGTGCAAAAGGGTACTTTCGTAAGAATCTGTGAGGGTGACAGGTCAACCAGTATCAAACAAAACTTCACACATCGCTTTTATTATCTAATATAATGATAATAGGAATGAATATTAAAAGAACTCGCCGGCATACTCGGCAGAAGGAAATTGTCCTGTTGGTCCTTCATGGCGCTCGTGAGCATCCGACGGCGGACTGGATTTACGAGCAGGCCCGAAAGCAAATTCCCCGTATCAGCAAAGGAACGGTATATCGCAATCTGGCGGTGCTGCGGGATGAAGGAAAGATTTCCGAATTGGACCTGATAGGGACTGTCGCCAGATATGAGATAAGACGCGAGCCGCACGACCATTTTCAGTGCCAGCATTGCGGACGGATTATCGACCTGAAACAACCGGTTGATACCGGTTTAGACCGGAAGGTGGAAAAGAAAACCGGCTTGAAGATCTCCTACCATCAACTGGAGTTCCGAGGAGTATGCCTCGATTGTCAAGCTAAAATCAAGGTTACCGGATTAACCTGAGAAAATTATAGATGGAGAATTAAATGCAAAAAAATGACGGGAAGAAGAAAAATGGGAAACTGACCACTGCGGCCGGGGCCCCGGTCGCCGATAACCAGAACATTATGACCGCCGGTCCCCGCGGTCCCGCCCTTTTGCAGGACGTCTGGTTTCTGGAGAAACTGGGCCATTTTAACCGCGAAGTAATTCCGGAGCGGCGCATGCACGCCAAAGGCTCCGGCGCTTTTGGGACCTTCACGGTGACTCATGATATTACCAAATACACCAAAGCCAAAGTCTTTTCCGCGGTGGGGAAAAAGACCGATACCTTCATGCGCTTTTCCACAGTTGCCGGGGAACGCGGGGCGGCTGACGCCGAACGGGACATCCGCGGCTTCGCCACCAAGTTCTATACCGAGGAAGGCAACTGGGACCTGGTGGGAAACAATACCCCGGTCTTCTTCATTCGCGATCCCCTCAAATTCCCCGATCTCAACCGAGTCGTGAAACGCGATCCCCGCACCAACATGAGAAGCGCTAAAAATAACTGGGACTTCTGGTCTTCCCTACCGGAGGCGCTGCACCAGGTGACCATCGTTATGAGCGACCGCGGCATTCCCTATTCCTATCGCCACATGCACGGATTCGGCAGCCATACTTACAGCCTGATCAATAAAAAGAACGAAAGATTTTGGGTCAAATTCCATATGAAGACCCAGCAGGGGATCAAGAACCTGACCGATGAGGAAGCCGAAGCCCTCGTAGGTCAGGACCGCGAAAGCCATCAAAGAGACCTGTACGAAAGCATCGAGAAGGGCGATTATCCCCGCTGGACCATGTATATCCAGATCATGCCGGAAAAAGATGCGGCCATGATGCCTTATAACCCCTTCGACCTGACCAAGGTCTGGTATCATAAGGATTATCCCTTGATCGAGGTGGGCGTTCTGGAACTGAACCGCAATCCGGATAACTATTTTGCCGATGTGGAGCAGGCGGCCTTCAATCCGGCCAACATCGTTCCCGGCATCGGATTCTCCCCGGACAGGATGCTTCAGGGTCGCTTATTCTCCTATGGCGATGCGCAGCGCTACCGCCTGGGGGTTAATCATCATCTTATCCCGGTCAACTCGCCCAAGAACGCCAAACATGTGAATGGTTATCACCGCGACGGGTTGATGAGAGTTGACAGCAATAGCGGGAGCACCCTGGGCTACGAGCCTAATAGCTACGGCGAATGGCAGGAACAGCCGGAATTCTCCGAGCCGCCTCTTCAATTGGAGGGAGCAGCGGCCAATTGGAATTTTCGTGAGGATGACGACGATTATTATACTCAACCCGGCAAGCTTTTCCGCTTGATGACCCCGGAGCAGCAGGAAGTCCTTTTTGAAAATACCGCCCGGGCAATAGGCGATGCGCCCCTGGAAGTGAAAAACCGGCACATTGGGAACTGCCTCAAGGCTGATAAAGCATATGGCGAAGGAGTCGCCAAAGCCCTGGGGATCAAGATTGACGAACCTGCCGAAGTAAAGTAAATATTCCCTGGCATATGGGGAGCGGCCTGAAAGCCGCTCCCCATATCTTTTTATCGCTTCAGAGATTTCAGCTCGGCGGGGGTAAGCTCGCGCACCTGGCCTTCGGCCAGCGTGCCGAGCTTCAAAGAGCCCAGGCGAACGCGTTTAAGGTTAGTTACCATATATCCCAGTGCAGCGAACATGCGCCTTATCTGGCGTTTTCGTCCCTCATGAATAACAATGGAATAGTTATAGGGCGGGATGTTTACAGACCTGACCCTGGCGGCGTGGGTCTGATCTTCCTCCATCTCCACCCCTTTCTCCAGTTTCCTTTTTTCCTCCGGTTTCAGGGAGCCTTCAATGCCGACCAGGTATTCCTTTTCGCTCTCGAACCGGGGGTGGGTCAGATGAAAGGTCAAATCACCGTCATTGGTCAGCAGTATCAGCCCGGTCGAGTCTTTATCCAGCCTCCCAACGGGATACAGCCGTGCTCCGCGATACTTCTTCGGGACCATGTCCAGTACGGTGGATTCGGCTTTCTCGTCACTCGTGGTTGAAGTTACTCCAGCGGGTTTGTGCAGCATCAGGTAAAGCAACTGCTCAGGCTGAATGCGGAGCGGCTTTCCATCGATAGTTATCCGGTCGGTGTCCGTATCTACCGGATGTTTAAAACTCTCGACTATCTCGCCGTTGACGGCTACCCGGTGGTTTTTAACGGCATCGGCCATCTGTCTCCGGGAACCGGCCCCGGAGGATGTAAGTATTTTAATGATGGACTGCTGGGACAAGTCGGCCTCCGAATGTTTATTATACCTGATGCAAAATAAAATGTCCGGTTTTTATATCTTTAAGTAATAAACGAACGGATTCTTAATCCGAAATTGCCCCACAAGCAGCCTTCCTCTACCGCAGCTTTTGTAGCTGTAAGTGCATTTTCCACGCGAAGCTTCTTCTCCTTCAGTTCAGTTTCAGTGGCCGCACCAACTTTGAGGGCGGCTACCCCGCTGGCCAGCTTGGCCTGCCGCTCCGGGAGATTTTCCCGATCATAGTCTGAGGTTGTTTCAGCGGTCCGGGTTATCGCTTCAAGGAATTCCAGCCGGTCAATAGAGTCTAAAACAAAACCAGGATGGAAGCCACAGGTAGATAATATAAAAAGAGACTCTAAAATATGGCTTCCATCCTGGTGAGATAATGGAATCAGTCTAAATAGTTCAGGCTAAAGGTATTCTGACGCTTTTTGTCTGGGTGAATTCCCGAATGCCCTCGATACCCCCGATCCGTCCCATTCCGCTTTGTTTATATCCGCCACTGGGCGCTGCAGGAGACGGCATTCCGGCATTGGTCACGAAAACCAGGCCTGCATTAATCTGGGCCGCTACACGATGGGCCCTTCTCAGATCGTTGGTGGCCAGGGCGCCTGCTAGACCATATTTAGTATCATTGGCCAGGCGAACAGCTTCTTCTTCGGTTTCAAATTTGGTGAAGGTTAATACCGGTCCAAAAATCTCATCCCGGAAAAGTTCAGATGAGGGTTGAACATCTGCAAAGATCGTAGGAGCAATAAAGTTGCCATCGGCAAATTCATTACCCAGGTGATATCCTCCGGTAATCAAACGGCAATCTCCGGACTTCTTACCGCGTTCGATATAGCCCAGAACATCATCGCATTTCGATTTACTGAGAACAGGTCCCATCGCGGTAGTGTCCAGCAGGGGGTCGCCTACTGCGATTTTTTCGACGGCTGTTTTAGCCAGTTCGACGACCTTATCATAAATTCCGGACTGGACGAGAATCCTGGCGCATTTACCGCAGGATTGTCCCGCATTCCGGACGATAGATGCATCAATAAAGAAGGAAACCGCATCCTTTGGATCAATATCGTTAAAAATAACGCTAGGGGACTTACCACCTAGCTCCAAAGCCACAGGGGTGATATTTTGGGCG
>JAQULX010000182.1 GCA_028718465.1 Dehalococcoidales bacterium
CTCCAATAGCTACCAGGTGAGAGGCCTCTTCCGGTAAGTCCAGAATTGGGCCCGCCGATCCATCGACATCAGCCGGTGCTCCGGACCTGCCGGTAGACCAAGCTAGAAACACTCTCATTTCTACGCTCTCCCATAATTCCCGACAGGCCTGGATCATAGATAATTTGGTCCAGCGGTGGTCTATGGGGCATCCCGGTTCGGCAATAAATTCATCTAATTGCTTTTCTACCCAGGATTTTTCAGTGGGTGCTAAAGCCAGGTTATTCTCATCCCTGATAGAGGCATCATGCAATCCGCCCGGTTTCCAGTAATTGTGATACAGCTTCATCCAGGTTTCGGCATCCTTCTCCGAAAAGCGGGCGATCTGAGCGGCCGTTTTCGTGCCATCAGGGTCAACACTCTTACCATAAATTGTGATACAACTGTGGTCCTCTTCCAGTATCACGCTCCGGGCTACCGGCATTTCTACAAACCCACCGCTTTTTTCGGTAAAGTCCGGGAAGTCCTCCAGCAGTGGCAGGAAGTACCTCGTGTTAGTGTTGGCGCAATGAGAGTCACCGATAAATCCCGGTGTAGGTGCGTCATCCGAAGCCCAGCCTCCACCCAGCTCATGGCGGCCTTCGAAAATTCCTACGCTCATGCCGCCGAAAGCCGCCAAATACACCGCAGTAACTAACCCTTTATTACCTCCACCCACTACCACCGCATCGAAAGTTAAATCAGACATGATTCCTCCTCACATACACATGAAGTTATCGTTTACGTCTGTTATTTTTTCTGATAACATTGTTGCATAACTCCCTGACACGTATATTGTCTCAATCGACTGTATTGTTTTAGAAGCTGCATTTGCAGAACAGGGAGGAGCGCATGGGACCTAACTGGAAAAAAAGAGACCGGACTGCTCGTCTACTTAAAATTCAGGTATTGCTGGGTCAAAATCCTGCTGGCCTTAAAATAGAGGAGATAGCCAGGTCATGTTCCGTGAATGTCAGGACTGTATATCGCGACCTGAAAGCACTTGAGTCCGAACTTAATGTGCCTATCTGGCAGCATGGCGAAAAACGGGGAGTCGTAGCGGGTTACAATTTACCGGCGATTCCTTTTACATTGGCTGAGGCTATGAATATTTTCCTGGCTGTGCGCTTAATGCAGAATTATTCGCGCTGGTACGACCCCAATATCGCTTCAACTTTCATGAAATTGAACTATGTGGTTCCTCCTCTGCTGAGGACTCAGATTCAAAACACGATCAACTGGGTAGAACAGCAACCCAAAAATGAAAAATATATTCATATCTTTGAAACCCTTATCAAATCCTGGGTATCACAGCATCGAGTTACCATCTGGTATCAGGATTTATCTGATAAAGAACCTATAGAGCGTCTGATCGAGCCTTATTATATTGAACCAACGACACATAGTCACGCCAGCTATGTTATTGCCTATTGTCACCTTAAAAAGACTATTTGCTCCATCAAAATAAACCGCATCGAGAACATCCGTATCGAATCCGGGACATATATAATTCCACTGGATTTTAATGCTATTGATTACCTTAGCTCAGCCTGGGAGATTTTTGTAGGAGGACCGGTAGAAACTGTCAAGCTGCGTTTCAGTTCCCGTCTCAGCAGACCGATTCAAGAAGCTCGCTGGCATGCTTCGCAGATAATGGAGCCTCAAAAAGATGGCTCTTTGATAATGACTCTTCGAGTCAATAACACTTATGATTTCCGATCATGGATATTAGGTTGGGGAGATGAGGTCGAAGTCCTGGAGCCTGAAAACCTCAGGAGCTGGATGATTGGCCTGAATAAATCAATCAGTAAAATTTATACTTCTAAAGAACTTCCTTCTCGACCTATGCAAAGCGACAAGAACCCGTCTCCGGAGTCGTTGGAGTTAACGAATGATCAATGGAAGATTATTAAAGATAGAATGCCTCACAAATCATGGACGGGAAGGCCGAGGGCAAATGATAGAGAAATTATCAACGGCATTCTCTGGGTTTTGCGAACCGGGTGCAGATGGATTGACATCCCCCGGAAGTATGGCAGTTATTCTACTTGCTACTCCAGATACCAGGCATGGAAAAAACAGGGGACCTGGGATTCCATCCAACATATCGTCAAACCATAGCAAACCTGGTCAGTTTTAAGATCCAGAAATGCCTCAAATGAGCCTGCCGGATAGTTTCTAAATTTATCTATTTGAAAACTGTAATCTCAGACAGGTTGATTACCTGATAAATAATGTCGACTGAAGCGTATCTATACCAATTCGAATTTGCTCTACCGGCTGCCTGTCCGAAACTCTTCGAGTAATCCGGAGGTGATCTTTTCCAGCAAAGAGCGAGGCACTCTGTTATTCAGGAAGAGGCGGAGTGGGGTAATGGAGATATTACCCCGGATGCTTTCCCAGATATCCGAATGAGGGTCTACCTGAGTATTGACAGACTCCCTTATCAACGTATAGTAAGTCCTCCTGCCGTCATGACCCTCTTCTACAGTATTAACATGGCTTCGATGCGCCAGGGCGGTAATTTTAATGCCTTTAACATCAGCCAGGGGAAGATCAGGCATATTAACGTTAAGGAAGAGATTATCGGGATTGCTGATAGTACCAATGCGTTTCACCAGCAGTACAGTAAACCTGGCAACCTCTTTGAGATAAGGCACTGTCCAGCGGTTATGATAGCAGGATACAGCAATTGCCGGAAATCCTCTAAGATATCCCGCCATGGCAGCTCCAACTGTACCTGAAATAAGTACATCCTCTCCCAGGTTCGAACCCTGATTGATTCCGGATATTACCAGATCAACCTTTCCCCGGATTAATTTTCCCAGGCCGACAATTACAGCATCGGATGGAGAGCCTTCCACGCCGTAAGCGTCTATACCCGCAACGAGGGGGCTGATCTTCTGCACCCGTAGTGGTTTGCGCAGACTCACCGCCGTGCCCACGGCGCTTTGTTCACGATCAGGGGCGACAATAGTAACCTCTGCTATTTGACTCAGTTGCTGGGCCAAAGCCCAGAGGCCGTCTGAATAGACGCCGTCATCATTTGAAACCAGTATTCTCACGCAATTTTCCTGTCCCTTTAGTTTAACACGCCGGCAATGACAGGTAAAATCAGGGATCCCGCGTTTTGTATTCAATGGTCCATCAAGTGATTCTGATTCTATTGATACTGCTGCCATATTCCCTTTTCTTGACCGGACTAAATCATACATCCTATGAGAATCTTATGAGAATTTGACAGCTTCCGCCAGCACTAATAGAATGGCAATAAATTCGGATATTTTCCATAAGGAGAAAAGAGCTATGGAACGGATTGCTGTTGTCAGTGCGGTTCGAACCCCCATTGGAGCTTATTTGGGCGCCTTAAGAGAAGTGCCGGCCTACGACCTGGTAGCCGCGACCTTGAATGAGGTGGTCAAGAGAGCGGGGGTCAAACCTGACGAGGTGGAAGACGTCATCTTCGGACAGTGTTACCAGAGCGGGGAGTATGTGAATGTAGCCCGCCGTGGACTTCTTCAAGCCGGCTGGCCGGTAGAAATCCCCGGCATGACCATTGACAGGCGCTGCACCTCCGGCATGGATGCGCTGGTTATCGGCGCCATGCAGATCCAGACCGGGGAGTCCCAGATTGTAGTAGCGGGTGGAGTCGAAACGATGAGCACCGCTGAGTTCTATATTCCCGGTAATGTTAAATGGGGCATCGGCCGCGGCTCAGGCCTTGGTTATCCGGACGCTCCAAGAGGACACGGCAGCCTCAAAATGTACGGCATCACCATTTATGACCGTATTCAGCGCTCCCGCCCCATGCATCAGCCGTCAGATAAATTCGGCGAAATAATTTCCAATGTCGCCTGGGCGGAAAATGTAGCTAAAGAGATCGGCCTGACTCGCGAAGAATGCGATAAATGGGCTCTGCGCAGCCACCAAAACGCCGTAGCCGCTCAGAAGGCCGGCAAATTCAAAGACTATATCATCCCTATCTGCGTCCCCTCCGAAAGAGGCGAGCCAAAAATCGTTGATACTGATGAAGGCCCCCGCGCCGACACCTCCCTGGAAGCCCTGGCGAAGTTGAAACCCATTCTGGGCGGAGTTTGCACAGCCGGCAACTCATCTTCGGAAAATGACGCCGCAGCAGCTTTTGTCCTGATGAGCGAAAGCACAGCTAAGACGAGAGGGCTGGAACCGCTGGCTTATCTGAAAGCCTGGGCAAAGGCTGCAGACGATCCCCGCAATCCCCCGAAAGCCGGCAATAAGGCTTTCAAGCTCGTGCTGGAAAAAGCCGGGCTCACTATAGACCAGATCGATCTCTTTGAGATTCAGGAAGCCTTCGCTGCTCAATGTCTCTATAATATCCGTTCGCTGGAGATACCATTGGACCATTATGACAGGATTAATGTAAACGGCTCCGGTATTTCCCTGGGGCATCCTCTCGGCGCTACCCTGGCATTGAGAGTTACCGCTCTGGTTCATGAGATGAAAAAACGCAACGCGCGCTACGGGCTGGTGGGTACTCCGGGCGCCGGCGGAGTGGCCTGCGTCGGTATTTTTGAGAGGCCTTAGCATTCCTCTATAAAGCGGATTGCATAGAAGGTCCTTGCAAAAACAGGTGATTCCCGAGTTGGAGAAATAGGAAGAAACGAGAGAGAGAATCTGAATGCTGACTTGTGTTGGTTTTGGAGCTAAGGATTCCCCTATTTCAAGGTATCCAGATTAACCTGGACATGAATAATTGGTTCAAGTGTTTACAGAGTCAACGGAGGACCGTATGGAAAAGGAAATACATTCCAAGGAAGCCTTGCTAACTGAACTGGAGCAGCGCAGGCAGAAGATAGCGGCCATGGGTGGGCCGGACCGGATTGCCATTCAGAATAAAAAGAATAAGCTCACCGCCCGGGAGCGCATCAACCTTCTGACAGACCCAGGAACTTTCCATGAACTGTGGATGTTCGGTTCCAGCCGGGGCACCTTAAGCCCGGATGAAGCTCCGGCGGATGCTGTGATCACAGGCTATGGAGAAGTAAACGGCCGGACTGTCTACGTCTACTCCCAGGACTTCACCACCCAGGGAGGCACGCTGGCCGAGACCCATGCCAATAAAATCTGCCTCTGCCTGGACGAAGCTATGAAAGCCGGCTGTCCGGTGATCGGAATCAACGATTCGGGCGGCGCCCGCATCCAGGACGGGGTGGATGCCCTGGCCGGCTTCGGCAATATGTTTTACCGTAATACCCAGGCTTCCGGCGTTATTCCCCAGATCTGTGCCATCATGGGTCCCTGCGCCGGGGGAGCGGTCTATTCTCCGGCCTTGATGGACTTCATTTTCATGGTCAAAGGGTCCAGCTACGCCTATATTACCGGTCCCCGCGTGGTCAAAGCTGTACTCGGTCAGGAAATTACGGATGAAGAGCTGGGCGGCGCTACCGCTGCACAGAGAAAATCCGGGGTTTGCTGCCGGTCGGAAAACAGCGAGCAGGAATGCATTTCCAATATCAAAGAATTGTTAAGCTACCTGCCGCAGAGCAACCGTGAAAAGCCCCCCCGGGTGGACTGGGGAGATCCAGCCGACCGTCGCGATGTAAAATGGTTCGATATCGTGCCCTCAGATCCTTCCATGCCATATGATATGCGTAAAATAATTAAAAGCATATTCGATCAAAAACCGGACAGCGGCAAAAACTATTTTGAGCTCTTCCCGGAATGGGCCACCAATATAATTACCTGCTTTGCCCGCCTCAATGGTTACAGCGTCGGCATCATCGCTAACCAACCGTCGTCAAAGGCTGGCTGCCTGGATATCGATGCCAGCGACAAAGCCTCCCGCTTCATCCGTTTCTGCGACGCCTTCAATATCCCCCTGGTAACTATCGTGGACGTGCCCGGTTATCTGCCGGGGACGGGGCAGGAGTGGGGAGGAATTATCCGCCATGGCGCCAAGATGCTCTTCGCTTATTCTGAAGCCACTGTACCCAAATTAACAGTAGTGCTCCGCAAGGCTTATGGCGGCGCTTACATCGGTATGTGCAGCCGGGGACTGGGAGCGGACCTCGTGATGAGTTGGCCGTGCGGCGAGTTGGCCGTCATGGGGCCGGAGGGAGCTGCTCCGATTATTTACCGTAAGGAACTGGAGAAGGCAGCCGATCCTAAAGCCGCTTTGCAGGAAAAGATAGCAGAGTATCGGAAGCAGTTCGCTAATCCTTACCTGCCCGCCAGACACTTGCATGT
>JAQULX010000183.1 GCA_028718465.1 Dehalococcoidales bacterium
CTACGAAATAAATCGCCAGCGGGACCACAATACCGATAACGACAATTAACGTCCAGAACAGTACAGCCATATCTCCCTTGAGCAGCAGTAAGGCTGAATTCCTGGCCGTCTGGCCGTTATATGTGGAAACCCACAGGTAAATGAACAGGACAACGGCATAGAATATCAGAGAAGCGCGTGCAACGGTCAGGACCAGGGCGAAGTCGGCCGCAGAGGTAAAAGAATCGATAGCCAGGATAATAGCGGCTCCTCCTGCCAGACCACCCATAACTACCATCACCGGGAGCAGGGCGGAATTCCAAAATTTGATCCCATTGACATAACTCATTACAAAACCGCTGTAAATGGCTAACCCGAATCCGAGTACACCGGCTATCACTCTGAAGATTACCTCGGCAGTGGTAGGGGCGCCTGCCGCAGCTCCGCTGACCATATGGATAATTAACTGAATACCGGATGCCCCGAGGAAGAGTAAGACGAGGATAAACCCCCGGGATATCCAGGATGAATTGACCTTGGTGGCAATCCTCCAGAACCGCATCGGTTTTTTTATGTGAGACATATCAAATAGTCCCATGGCAGCCGCCAAAATCCAGGCTGCCAGCATGCCCCAGATATTATTGAAGAATAAGGCAACCAGGTAAGTCCCTCCGGCAATACCTCCGAGGAACATAGCTACGGCGATTAAGGCTCCTCTCCCCTCCGACCATTCCCGCGCCGGAGCTTCTTCGATACCCCATTTCCAAGGTAGAGCTTGCATTCTTTAGCCTCCGTAACTCATTTTTTTATTCAATATAATAGACTGATGGTTGAGTACCAAATTCTGGATGAAGCGATTTGGCTTTACGTTCAAATATCAGGCGGGAGATCTCGCTGTACGGATCATCCAGGTCCCCGAATGTTCTAACCTTAGCCGGGCAAGTAATGGCGCAGGCAGGTGTAGCCTCGCGGTCAATCCCCGGTTTAAGTCCCTTCTTGATACCTTCATCAAGTCTCTCGACGCAGAAGGTGCACTTTAGAGGTGTACCCGCCTGGTAAGGGAAGAGCTGTTTACCCAAAATCTCAAAGGGAGTTAAGCCCTGACCGGGGAAATATTCGGATTTAGGGTTGTCATAAGGAGTACGCTGCTGGTAGGGACAGGCTACTACACAATAATGACAACCTACACACTTCTGATCGTCTACCAGTACCAGACCGTCCTGGCGCTGGGTAGTCGCTCCGGTTGGGCAGACTTTCACACAGGCCGGGTCCTGACAGTGGTTGCACTGTACCGGTAAATTGAGCTTATGTACTGTTGGATATTTCCCGGTTTCATTGATTAGTACACGATTGAAATAGATACCTCGGGGCACAAAATGTTCCTGTCGGCAGGCTATCATACAAGAATAACATCCGATGCAGCGATGTAAATCAATGACCATTCCCCATCTAGACATTTTTGCCCTCCTTAACCGGGTAGATTTTCACTTTCAAACAGGAGTCCGCGCTCAATGATACCGGGTCTACATGGTCCTTATCTATTTCCAGCAGGTCATTAAAATGTACTCCTTTACCTCTCCCTATCTTTAAATACTTTGACCAGTGACCGGATATGCCGGCAACTGCTACCATACTGGGGTGGATACCTTTATGAAATGAAACCGGTCCTTTGATACGCCTTCCTCTGTCTGTTTCCACCCAGATCATCTGACCGTTCTTTAACCCTTTTTTCCGGCCGGTTTCCTCGTTGATATTGATGTAGTAACTATACGAATTCATGTCTGATGCAGCGTCAATCTCAGGATGCATTTGAGTGCTGCTGCCGGTATGCAGAGTGTCCCGGTAGATCAGGGTATACAAATCATACTGCGGGTCCGTAACTTCATGAGCTTTGATAGGGAAGTATGAAGGCAGCGGTGTGAACTGCTCCCATTGCATATGGACTCCCTTCGGTTCGCAGATGGCTTTGGCTTTCTCTCCCATCGTCAGGACAAATTCCCAGTAAACGGGTACTCTGGCAGGGATATCGTAACGCCAGAATACTTCATCCGGATCTTTAGGCCAGGTGATACCACCGTTTTGCTTGAACCATTCCAGTCCGTGATTTTCACCGAAGTAATTCTTGAAGACATTATCGCTGACCTCTGCATAATTGTATTTCCTGGTGAGGTCAAGTTCGCATTTGTTTTCCAGTCCCCAGAACTTATTGAAAGCGTCCACAAATCTGGCATAGAAATCCGGCCCAACTCTCCAGGCAATGTCCAGCAGGACGTCAGGCATAGGTCTGCTTTCTCCCAGAGGCTCGCATACCGGTTGCCGGAAGAAAAACGCCCAATCATTCATACCCACAGGACCGCAGAACCCGGTCTGCAGGTTTTGATCGGCGCATAAGGATTCCAGATAGCTGCAGTCCGGAAGGACTATATCACAAAATTCGGAAATCTCGGTGAGGTAAAGGTCAAAAGTAAAGAAGAAAGGTATCCTCTTAAGAGTGTCTTCCATGTTGCTGAGATTGCCTCCGGACATGATCATATTGTTGCCCCAACTCATCCACGCCTTGGCTTCTTTATAATCCGGCCCTAACTTTTCATGGATTTCATCCCGATCTGATGAGAAGTAGAAAGGAGAATCATTGACCCAGCTCCAGATTTTCTTGATTCCCAGCGAGACCTCTGGAGTCGTAGGCATATCTATGGGCCACATCCTGTGGCGCGGGTTTTTGCCGCGTGTGGTTTCTCCCCACCACCAGCCGGCCAGAAGCATCCCTTCTACCGGGTCGGCAGAAACCTTGAACTCCGGCCGTCCCGTTTCTTTATATCCGAAGCATCGGGTAGGCCAGCCCATACAGCCGCCGGGTACGTCCATGGCGCCGATGACCATGTTAAGCATATGCATTGCAGCGACGCTGTTAAACGCATTGCGGTGGTTATTCAGTCCGCTGAATGTAATGGCTGCTGCCGGTCTGAAAGGATACACTTTACCCTGTATGCTGATCGTGCTGCCGATCCTGGCCTCGGTAACAAACTCCTTGGAGATGGTGCGGATAACATCAACCGGTACCGAGCTTAACTCGGAGGCATATTCCGGAGTATAAGATTTAACATGCTCCCGGAGCAGTTGAAAGGCCGGCACCGCTGTCTTCCCCATAACGTCATAGCTGCCTTCGATGGCAAATTCCTGGATTGTCGGGTCATCCCAGGTTTTGGCTTTCTGTTCTTTGGCATCCCAGACCAGAGGTTTATTGGTTCGGGGATCGCGGATATAATGCTTGTCAGGTCCGATGAGGTACGGTGCGTTAGTCTTGGTCTTGATAAAAACGTCGTCCCAGATTTTTAACTCGTTCAGAATAACATTCAACATCGACAGGATAACTGCGACGTCTGTTCCCGGTATAATGGGCACCCAACGCGTTGCTTTGGCGGCAGGGAAACTGCACATGGGATCAAAGACAATCTGCTTCATCCCACGAGCACGGGCATCAGCCATACTGCGCATCATCTGGTTGGAACTGTGACCGGCAGCGTGCCCCTTGCTTGCTCCGAAATGTATCAAATAGTTGCAGCGTTCGAGGTCTGCCGAATGAGACCACGATCCATGCGTCAGCCCGGCTACGAAATGGGCGGCGTTGCCGCACAGCATGCCGCCGGCCCCGGCTGATTCGTTAGTACAGCCGAGTGCGCTGACCATCGCCCAGATGGGTGGATGATTATATGTCCCCTGTGACGGCATGACGTTGATTTTAAATTGCCGCCCGTCTGTCTGATAGACTTCCCGAACTTTATCGGCTATGGTAGTTAAGGCTTCATCCCAGGAAATCTCCTGCCATTTGGGGTCGATTCCGATGCCTTTTACCGGATTGGTACGCTTCACCGGTTTTTTAAGACGATTCGGGTCGGAAACTACAGTCAACGAGCCAACGCTTTTTCCGCAGACAGAACCTTTGCTGGTAGACGCGCGCGGGTTGCCTTCAATCTTGACCGGAATGCCGTTAATAGTGCGCACCCTGATCGGGCAAGAGGCGTAGCAGATACCGCAGCAGGTCTCAAACCATTTATCTTCCTTGATCACCCCTTTATTCTCTTTCACCATAACTAACCTTTCACTCCTTCTAAATTCTCTGCGTCACTGTGACTTATTGAAAATGGAATTCATTTAATTCTAAAGGCTATAATGGTTTCAATTTACTTAATAAAGGAAGAATAAATCAGCGACTTATTGCTATATGTATTGATTCTGATCTTCAATAGACATTAAATTAAGCTACGCTCAAAAATTTAATTAGAATGAAGTTTCCTGACCTCAGGTATAAGATTAGCCGGACTTGAGAAACAACTCTGTCTGAATCAAAGTCCGAACCTCAGGTATAATTTGTATTGCTATTGTCACACTAAACATATATGATATACTAATAAGAAACGCAATGTCAACCATCGTTGCAGCATAAAAGATTGTATATAATTCACATGTATCATCCGTTGTGATAGCGTGTTCATAAATATTCCTTATCAAAATCGTCGTTATTATTCTCTTAATTGGCAGAGAATTTACGAAATAAAGACTTAACGGAATATACCGGCGAATAAAAAAAGGAGGTGTTCTCATGAATAGGCTAATGAGTAAAGTCGAAGAGCTCTACTATCCCAGTTTGTATGAAACAGCCGTAGCATTAACCTCTACTCATTCCTCTAAGGAGATACTTCATAATGTAGTGGAAAGGGTGGCTAAAACTATTGGAGCTAAATGTTGCTCTTTAATCATGATTTCGTCGGATAAGAAGCGTCTCTTTCATGTAGCATCTTACGGATTAAGCGAACGGCATGTTGTTAAAGGCCCAATATTAGCCGATAAGTCCATCTCGGAAGCTATGGAAGGTAAAACTGTCGCCATTTTAAAGGCCTCGGATGATTCACGGATCCGTTATCGCAATGAAGCCGAATTGGAGGAGATAGCCTCTATTCTCTCCGTTCCCATGAAGCTCAAGGACAAGGTAGTAGGCGTTCTCAGAATCTATACCGCTGAACCCTACGAGTTTACTGATGATGATATCTACTTCGCCAAAGCCGCCGCCAGTTTGGCTGCCATCGGTCTGAAGAATGCCAAATATTATAAGTCGATTAAGGAAAACAGTCAGAAAGTCAAGAAAGAACTTTTGGAGATCACAAATCTTTTAAATTCATAAATAATGCGTCTTGCCTCTATCGGATGAAAGATGGTTCTTCATTGGCTCCTGATAGGATATCGTGCCGGAGTCAATGTAAAAGAATATTCGAAATAGTAAATACTGGAATATTCTTAAGTTCATTTTATAAATATTTTATTGATTCTTAAGGATCATTGAAGCTGTACTTTGAACTCCCAGGGCCCTTCCCATTGTTTTTGGTCTGGAAGCTTTTCTATGCTTGTTATTCCGAATTTCAACTCACCGGAATCATTTGGGACAGGTTCATTAATTACCCAAACTAACTCTATCCCTTTTTCCACCCAGCGGTCGAACGCCGGTCCTGCATTTTTCAGGGTATTGCTATCCTCATGGTAGACCAGGGGTCTTCCTTAACCGGAATACTGCAGAGGATATCTGTATTTCTACTTATTCTAACACATCAAATCAGTGATAGCGGTATATTTTATATCCTGATGTCTTCAAAAATTTCCTAATTTCTCCGGGCTCTTGTATACTGGAATAAAGGACTTGTTTGCATGATCAACGGTAGGAATTGGTATCAGCTTTCAACAGAGGAAGTTTTCAGAAAGCTGGATTGTAATGCCGAAGGGCTCACCTCAAGCGAAGCAAGTGAACGTCTGAAACAATACGGTCCTAATGAATTGCCAACCGCGAAGCCAAACGCTTTCAAACGTTTATTGCGTCAGTTTAATAATCCAATGATTTATGTCCTGCTCGTTGCAGCGGCAATCACGGGATTTCTGACCCTGCGCGGTGAGCATATGCTTCCGGACACGGCGGTTATTCTGGGCGTGGTTATTCTGAATGTGGTACTGGGTTTCTTTCAGGAAGGAAAAACCGAATCGGCCCTTGAAGCTCTTCGCCACATGATTGTCCGTGAATGCCTGGTATTAAGAGACGGCGAGCAAAAGATTATTCCCACTCGAGAACTGGTACCGGGAGATATTGTAATATTAAATAGCGGTGACCGGATTCCCGCGGACTTGCGGCTTTTCTTCACTAAAGAGATAGCAGTGGACGAAGCTGCTCTCACCGGTGAATCCGTCCCCGTAGAAAAAAATACCGCTCCGATAGCTAA
>JAQULX010000184.1 GCA_028718465.1 Dehalococcoidales bacterium
TGGCTTTTAAAAGTGCCCTGGCTTTGTTAAGCGTTTCCTCATATTCCTTCTCCGGGTCGCTGTCATAGACGATTCCGCATCCGGCCTGAACGCAGGCTGTCCCTTGCTTTACTATCATGGTGCGGATGGCGATGGCCATGTCCATATTGCCCGATAACGAAAAATAGCCGCAGGCTCCGGCATAGGGCCCGCGCTTTTCCGGCTCAAACCGGGCAATAATTTCCATCGCCCGGATTTTCGGTGCGCCGGACACCGTGCCGGCCGGGAAACAGGCCCGCAGCGCATCGAATGCCGTCATGTCGGAGCGGAGCTTTCCCTGAACGTGTGTCACCATATGCATGACGTGTGAATAGCGTTCCACTTCCATTAGCTCGCTGACCGCCACACTTCCCGGGTCGCTGACCTTGCCGATATCGTTGCGGCCCAGGTCCACCAGCATGATATGTTCCGCGCGCTCCTTTTCATCCTGGCGGAGCTCTTGCTCCAGCCGGATATCCTCAGTCGGAGTGCGGCCCCTTGGCCGGGTCCCGGCCAGCGGCCGGGTCATCACCTTGCCTTCTTCTACCCTGACCAGTATTTCCGGGGAAGCGCCGATAATCTGAAAGTCCTGGAAATCCAGATAATACATATAGGGGGAAGGATTAATGGTACGCAAAGCCCGGTAAATTTCGAATGGAGCCGCTGCGGTCTCTCGCGCCAGCCGCTGCGAAAGCACGACCTGGATGGCCTCTCCGTCATTAATATATTCTTTTATCTGACGGACGCTCCCGGCAAATCCCTCCGCCGAAAAGTTGGAGGTGTATTTCCCGGAAGCCGGGTTCTTCTGCGTGGCGCGGTTGACGGCCGGCAGCGGCTGAGACAGGAGATCGACCAGTCGGTCTATTTTCCGGGTTGCTGCTGCATAGTCTTCATTGATATCGCCGTCCAGCCGGACATGGCTCAATACCTTTATTTTATGTGTCACATGGTCGAAGATTAATAGCGTATCGGTGAACATAAACAGCGCTTCGGGCAAATTATACGGGTCAGGGTCGGGAGAGGGAAGCTTTTCGAAATAGCCGGCGGTCTCATAGCTCAGATAGCCCACCGCGCCCCCCGAGAACCGCGGCAAGCCTTCTACTGATACCGTTTTGAATTTACTCAACTCCTGGGCAATCAGCGGCAGGGGATCGGACTTATCTTCTGCTTTAACTATCAGGGTTTTGTAAGGTCCGGTCCCGATGAAGCTGTACCTGGCCAGCCGCTGTCCGCCCTCGACGCTTTCCAGCAGAAATGAGCTTTCCCGGCGGTGGATTTTCATGAAGACCGATACCGGGGTCTCCAGGTCAGCCACTATCTCCCGGTAGACCGGCATCAGGTTCCCTTCCTGCGTCCTCTTTTTCACTTCTTCCAGAGTCGGGTAATACATATTGGTTCTCCTGCACAAAAATAAAAAAACCCCTCGCCCATAGGGGCGAGAGGTTCAACTTCGCGGTACCACCCTAATTGATTGGTCCCGGTGATAGATATAGACCAATCATCTTGATCAGGTACGGCCTTATTCAGGCTTATACCCTGAGCTTTGCTAACGGTGCTCGTTCCGGCCCGGCCTAATCGGTTTTCCTTTCGGTGGGCAGCTCGGGAGTCCATTCAATCTCTGCGCTAGCGCCGGCTCACACCTGTCCCGGCTCTCTGAGCTTCGCTGGAGACCTACTCGTCTCTTTCTCAGCCTTTAATTTTTATAGTAATCAGTATATCGCCTCGACAGTTTTATTGTCAAGGGCCTTTTCATTCTTTCAAATTTATACCGGCTTCCTCTGATATCCGGAAAGGTGCCATGCATGAGGCCTCTCCCCTTCATCAATCATTAATCATCAACCAATTTAAGCCTCGGGCTGTTCTGTCTCAACGTGATGCTTGCGGAGGGGGATTTCTTTGAGGAAGAAATTTGCAATTAAAGCCAGGCCCATTATGATTGCCCCGATAAAAAAGACCTCGGATATAGCCAGGCTCAGGGATTGCCGCAATACCTGTAACATCTGTTCCAGTACCAGTTGGCCCTGAGGTCCGGACTGGCTGAACATGTCTTGAAGCTGCGCCTGCGCCTGGGGGCTGATCAGGGCTTGCGGATTCTGTACCAGGGCTGTCAGTGTATCGGGAGGGACCAGGGCTTTGATCCGGTCCGGGATCTGGCTCAGGAATTCTCCCGCAAAACGATTATTCATTACTGATCCCAGGACAGCCAGTCCCACAGCCCCGCCAATCGAGCGGAAAAAAGCGACTGACGATGAAGCGACTCCCAGAATGTTATAGGAGACGGCGTTTTGAATTGCCACGGTAAAAAGCGGCATGGTGATTCCCATGCCTACGCCGGTAATAAAAGTATAAGCTATAGCCAGGGAAAAGCCTGTTTCTGTATTCATGGTGGCGAGCAGACCGATTCCCAGGGCGGTTATGGTGTTTCCAAAAATGCCGATGATTTTATAGTGGCCTCCGGCCCGGGCCAGGATTTGCCCCGAGCCGAAGCTGCCTATAATGTTTCCGATCATCATCGGTATCATGATATTGCCGCTGGTGGTAGCGCTGGTGCCCAGGACTCCCTGGAAAAAGAGGGGGATGAAAATAATGCCGCCGAACATGCCCATCCCGGTAATAAAAATAATAATCTGGGAAACCGTCACAATCCGGTTTTTGAATAGCGACAACGGGATGATCGGCTCCGGGACGCGGCTTTCGATAAAGATAAACAATGCCAGCATCAAGCCGGAAAAAACAAATATCCCGATAATTTGCGCTGATGCCCAGGGAAAGTCTACGCCGCCCCAGGACAGGGCCAGCAAAGTCGGCACTACGGTGAGAGTCAGGGCGGCTGCGCCCGCGTAATCAATACTATGCTTGAGCTTGTCCGGCCGGATATCCGGGAAGTATTTTATAAAAATATAGATGATTATCATTCCCAGAGGCACATTGACAAAAAAGACAAATCTCCAGGAAAAGGCATCAGTCAGGAACCCTCCAAGAGTCGGTCCGATGATTGAGGATATGCCGAAGACTGCCGTGATATATCCCTGGTATTTGCCGCGTTCTGCCGGAGGGAATAAATCACCGATCACGGTGAATGCGTTGGCCATCATGATGCCGGAACCGATTCCCTGAATGCCCCGGAAAACGATCATCTGGGTCATAGACTGGCTGAAACCGCAGGCTATGGAGAAGGCCACGAAAATCGCCAGCCCGGCGATGTAAAAGGACTTCCGGCCGTACATATCGATCAGCTTGCCGACAATAGGGACCGTCACGGCCGAGGTGATAATATAAATAGTGGTGATCCAGGTGTACTGGCTGAATCCGCCCAGATCGACCACGATCTGGGGCATCGCCGTGCCTACCACGGTCTGGTACAGCGATCCCAGGAACATTGCCAGCATTACGCCGATTAATGTCCAGGTTACCTGTCTCCGGGGCAAAGCGCGCAAACCAACCGCACCGGCGGACGCCATGTTTTCAATATTTTTATTCAATGGTTTTATTTCGTATTGTGGTAATAGTTAAGTTAAGTATAATAGTTAATAATATAAACTATTATAAATACCGGCCCTCCTCAATGTCAAGGTTAGCTCAAGCTGATTATAGCGAAAGTCACTTCCGGCATTATTACTTTCAGGCCTGTTCGATCATTCCCGTAGTGCCCATTCCGGCAGTTTTCCCGGGCTCCTTTCTGGGCTATCGCTTCTTTAGTCCCATTCGGTGCTCGACACGAAATCTACCCGGTTCCCCTCTCCCCTTCCATAATCAAATTCTTAACCGCTATTCCTATTGTCTGAATAATCCCTTAAAATATATTGATCCGACCGGGCATGAATAAGACTATGTTGGAGATTATATTGAAGGACAGCTAAAGTATTCTGGTGGACAATGGTCGATTTATTCTGGAGGACAATGGAATCCAATTAGAGACGATGCTGGTGGAGATGTAGATGGATCGAAAGCCGTGGATAAGCTCATTAACGCTTATCAAGGAAGTTCTGCAACTACCTGGTCGGGATTTTTAAAAGAGATAGGTTTGAATATTAGTGCTGGAGATTATTACTATAAATCGATAGATATGCCAATAATATATATATCCGATGAATATTATCTTTCCGCTTATCAAATATTTAGTGATGAGTCGTCGAAGTCTTATATGTGGGGAGTTCCCATCGGATATGGATTTTCCTTGCGTGAAGCCCCTGATCCTGTTGCATATCCTACTCGTCATGATGTCGCCGAAGCATTAAGAACCAGTGTAAATGGTATTGACACTCTTGGTTTCGCTGTTAGTCATGTTCCGCCGGAGTATCTGGCCACAGCGGCTGGGGTAGTGGGCGCAACCGGATGGGGGGGGTGTCATTATTGTGTTGGGTGTAACTGTGACATTGAGAGCAGGACCATGCTGGTTAAGAGACCTTGCTAATATTATTGATAATTAAGAGACATAATCTATAAGATAGCTTAGCTATGGAAAAATATATTTTAATCGGAATCATTTTCGTAGTTTATTGTTTTTGGGCATGGTATGTTGCGAGACATACCAGCTATGGAAAGTACATTCTTTATACCGGTATTTGTCTTCTAATTTTCGTTATAACATCGTTTATTGGGAATTCATCACATGATGTGACATTGAACGGAATATTGGCAATCATTAGCATTATTGCATTTATTGGCTCCGTTTATTTCTTAATAAAAGGAATAATAGCTCAATGCAAATCTAAAAATGAATCTTCTAAGGAATAATTAAATAAGTAGGCTTAGCTCCCCAGCTTTTTGGCTTTCTCGTAAGCAGCGGTAACAGCCCGCTGGACCAGGTCGGAAAAACCGCCTTTTTCGAATACGGCGATGGCTTCTGCCGTGGTGCCGCCCGGTGAGGTCACCATGCGGCGCAGTTCCCGTGGAGATTGCCCGGACTTCCGGATCAGTTGTCCTGCTCCTGTCAGGGTTTGCATCACCAGGGTTTGCGCGATTTCCGGGGAAAATCCGATTTTCACCGCCGCCTCTATCAGCGATTCCACGAAGAGAAAAACATAGGCCGGACCGCTGCCGCTGACGGCAGTCGCCATATCCAGGTATTTCTCATCATCGACGTAAATCTCCTTGCCCATAACTCCGAGAATGGAGGCCGCCCGCTTTTTTTGCTGCTCGTTCACCTGCGGAGTGGCAGTCCAGACGGTCATGCCTTCGCTGATTTGAGCGGGAGTATTCGGCATCGAACGCACTATACAATTGTGGGAAAGTCCGGCGCTGATAGTCCGGATGTTCTTGCCTGCCAGAATGGAAATGACCAGTTGATCGGGTTCCAAATGGTCTTTAAGCTCCGGCATCACACTATCCAGGATCTGGGGTTTTACGGCCAGTACGACACTGTCCTTATCCCGGATGGCCTGAAGATTGCTTTCGGAAGCGTATACTTTATATTTTTGTTTCAGGTATGAGCGCCTTTCGGTACTGATGTCGCTGACAGCGATATCCTCCGGTGCCGCCAGTCCCCGGGAGAGAACGGCCGAGATCATGGCTTCAGCCATATTGCCGCCGCCGATAAAAGCGATTTTCATAAATACCTCCTGCTACCTCTCTCCAAAGATGGCCCTTCCGATACGCACAAAAGTAGCGCCCTCTTCAATGGCGACCTCGAAATCATCCGTCATTCCCATCGACAGGTGCTCCAGGTGAAAAGCGTCCCTCATCTCCCGGAGTTTGCGGAATACTGGTCTTACCCGCTCGGCGTCACTTGTTGGAGGGGCAATAGTCATCAGTCCCCTGACCCGCAAGCCGGGCATCCGGGAGATTGTCGTGAAAGCGGCTTCTATTTCAGAGGGAGAAAAGCCGCTTTTGGTGCTTTCCCCGGCCACGTTGACCTGTAACAGGACGGGGACCTGCGCCTTGGCGCGGCGGCGTATATGCTCTGCCAGTTCAACCGAGTCCACGCTATGTATGATGTCGAAAAGATCCAGGGCCGATTTTACCTTGTTAGACTGGAGGTGTCCGATCAGGTGCCAGGTAGGTTGAGGCTGGAGGTGCGCCAGTTGCCGGATTTTGTTACTGGCCTCCTGGACTCGGTTCTCCCCCAGGTCCCGTATACCCAGCCCGACAGCGGTCTCTATCATAGCCGCGTCGACGGTCTTGGTCACCGCTATCATGGTGACATCCTGCGGAGACCTGCCTGCCCGCTGACAGGCCAGTTCGATGCGCCGCCGTACTGCCTCCAG
>JAQULX010000185.1 GCA_028718465.1 Dehalococcoidales bacterium
GCTTACGAGAAGGCCAAGAAAGAGGCCGCTGCTCAAAGGCAGGGCGTTATCAAACGCGGCGTAGGGATAGCGGGCTATTCTTTCGGGGTGGCTGAATGGGGAGACAATGCCCAGGTATCTGTTGAAGTGGATAAGGACGGCGGTGTAACCATTTATGGAGCGGTGGCTGATCCGGGCGAAGGCAACGAGAGCATGCTGAAGCAGATAGCCGCCACCATGCTGGAACTGCCTGTGAACAAAGTGCGTATATATACCCGCGATATGGATAAGACCACGCATACCGGCGCTGCGGGCGGGAGCCGCATTACCTATATGTGCGGCGGAGCGCTGGTGAATGCCGTCGAACAGTTGCGAAAGGCACTGAAAGAAAGTGGAGCGGAGACACTGGAGGCATACCTGTCGACCGGCAAGCCCACGCGCTTTGACGGCGTATTAACTATTCCGGGGAGCGGCAACCTCGATCCGAAGACCGGACAGGGCGCCGCCTACGATTCTGAGGCACATAATATCCAGATGGCCGAGGTCGAGGTCAACACCGAGACCGGCGAGGTCAGGGTCGTCAAGATGACCTCAGCGATTGACTGCGGCAACGTCATCCACCCACAGAACTTTGAAGGCCAGAATGAGGGTGGTATGGACCAGGGAGTCGGCTGGGCGCTGCGCGAAGAATATGTCCACGGCAAGACTAAGGACTGGATCTCCTTTAAGTTTCCCACTGCCGAGAATGCCTTTGAGGTGGAGTACATCATACGCGAGACTCCGCGCCTGCGCGGGCCTCTGGGTATGACAGGAGTAGGTGAGATGACTATGACTTCAACCGCTCCTGCGGTAATCAACGCCATCAAAGACGCCTGCGGCGTCTGGATTTATGATTTACCCGCTACGCCGGATAAAGTTAAAGCGGCTTTAGCTTCCTCAAAATAGACCGATCGTATATAAAACAGCAGGCCTTGAACAGGGCCTGCTGTTTCCTTATCAGACGCAACTATGTATAATCCCTGATAGAAGGCAATCATCTGAATGGACGAATTTGTTACAAAATATTACCGCAGGCTACTCAGAACCGGATTCGAGTATGCCGGTGAAATCGAAAACCATGACATATTTTTAGATTCGGTAGGCGAAAGGATCCGTATTTGCGGCCACAATACGAATAACTTCATGCACATATTTATCAAACTCTCGGAATGGAAGATTGACGATATCAAATACCTCTGTACCTGTGATCCTACGGCTAATGTGGCAATAGAAATATTCTGTAAACTGGTCAAGGGCAAGACACTGAAAGAAGCTGCCGCGATCACCCCGGACTCATTTTCCCGCGATCTGGGAAGCACCGAGGAGGAATTCCTGAAAAGGGCCGAGGGGATTATTGAACTGTTTCATAAAGGCTTGCAGCAGTACTATGACAAGCAGGCAAATCCCGGGTAAAAAGCAAAGAACATGCCTGAGATAGAAAATCTAGTAACTGTATACTAACTGAGAGGGGGAGGATGGTTTGGGCGGACGGGTCCGAGACCCGACCCTACACGCTGGGGTATACTGGCGGGGGCAAAGAACCGCCCCTAAACTTAATTATGGATATCCTGGCGGGGGCGGCTGTTTCAGGGAAAATGGATGTGACTGACTGCATGAAAAGTTTATTGATTAATTGATCCCAAAATGAATACAATAGTAAGGACGAGGTAGTTGATTTCCCTTCATATCACCGAAAACTGATGACCAGGGACTCTCTCCTGTCTCCGCTAAAGTTTGTTTCGCAGGCGATCCGATATGAGGATGCTACCCTGGCAGGAGGCACTTTAGAGAAGTCTGTCCGTGATTGTTTAAATGGAGGACTGATACACAATGGCGGCTTTTCCCAACCTGGACCCCAATAATCTGGTTATATTCTATATCGTAGTTACTGAGAAAAGTCTGACATCCGCCGCAGAGAAGCTGTTCCTTACTCAGCCGGCGGTCACTTACCGGTTGAAGTGCCTGGAAGAATACACCCGGGTTAAATTACTGGATATCAAGAAACATCAGGTGCGGCTTACTTCCTCCGGTGAAGAGGTATTTAAATACGCTCGCGAAATATATCAACAACTGGTAAGCGCTGACCGGTTCATTTCATCGATAAGAGAGTCCAATCTCAGGGTCGGCATAGCCGGCATCTACAGCACAATTGTGAGCCCGGTATTGAATACTATCTTTGAAGAGCGACAGTCCGGAGTCAAGCTGACCATCGAAAGCGGAAACGCTTTTGAGATGGTCCAGAATGTCATCGACTCCAATCTGGACCTGGCTATCGTCCCCCAGTTCAACTATGGATATGAAAACCTCACCCGTATCGAGGTCTCAGCCCCGATGAAGCTGATCTGTTTTACAGGAAGAGAACAGCCGATAAAGAAGCCGGTCCTGAGCTGGAAAGATTTCAATGATTACCCCTTCGTGGGCGGTTCCCAGACTTCGGTCATCCGCCGGATGGTGGAGGACCGGTTAAAAGGCGAAGGTATAGAAATACGGCCTCTGGCGGCGGAGGTAGCCAATGTCGAGTGGTGCATCGACCTGGTTGAACATGGCAAAGGCCTCACGTTTGCTTTTATGAATGATATCGAAAGGCAGATTAATGAAGGGCGGTTGAAAATAGTGCGCCTGGAAGATGATCTCTACCTGTCGGCAGAGGCCATAATGCCCAGCGGAATATTCATAAATCCGATCATCGAACGGTTTATTACGATGGTGAAACAGGCTTTTAACAAGGCGGGCGGCAGTTAACTGCCGCCCGTCCGGATTACTCTTTCGATTCCTCGACTTTTTCCATCAATTCATCATATTCGCGGCGGAACCACTGCCTGTATTTGTTCTTCAACATCTTGCCGGTAAACATGACGGTATTGACCGGGAATGTGGTAGTCGCCAGGTGCCCGTAATACATATGGACGATGATAATAAAACTGATAGCCAGGACTGCCTCATCCCGGTGAGCTGCGGCAGCTACTGCGATAGCCCAGCCGGGCCAGTACTGGCTGAAGAAAGCCGGCACCATCATGATAAAGCCGGTTATCATCATTACCGGCATGCCCCAGAAAATGGCCCAGTAATCGATCTTCTGACCGTACTGGAAACGCTCATATTCAGGTTCATGCTTGTAAAAGCCGAAGATCCAAAGGAAGGTATGCAGCATGTCCTTGAGGTCTTTCATGTTGGGGACCATGGCCGTGGGCAGTTTACGTTTTACCACGATGCCGTGAATGACATAGATAATGTGGTAAATGCAGACGGCAATCATACCGAAGGCGGCAGCATCATGCACTAGCCGCAGCAGATCAGGTCCGCCGAAGAGATTGGTGAAGAAGGCAAAGGTTGGCCAATCGGGGAAACCACGCAGAACACCGGTTACGGCCAGGATGATGAAGGTTATAAACAGGCCGTAGTGCTGAATGCGTTGATGAACGTCGAAACGTTTAATGTATTCTCCTTCAACCCTGTCCGCAGTGATATTGGGATTTCTCGGAGAACGGTCTAACAACTCCAGGAGCTCGAATCTTGAATCATTATCCGGCTCAGCAGGTTCGGGGCGGTTCCTGTTAATGAACCGGCGAATTACTTCCAGGATAATAATAACGGTTACAGGAATCATCACTCCGGCTGTCAGTGCGAAGAAGAACCAGCGTGTAATAAGAACCGCAATATGGGAAAGATCGCTGCTGGGGACAAAGTTGTAATAAGCCGCTTCGGGGAAGATATGGAACGGTTGGATAGGCAGAATATGCAACAGCGCCAGTACCAGGATTACTACCTCTACCAGAATGATGCCCACGACGAGTGGAAAGTAATATCCGGGCAAGCGTTTATCAGCGGGGCCTGGCCTTAAATGCGCCCCTGTACTATTTCGGCCTTTTGAATATTCCATACCGGCTGCTCTATTCCCTTCTTTTGCCAACTGGATGCCTCCCCTTCCTGCCTCTTATACCTCATGCCCTGCTTTCGCCCCGGCGTAGATGGCGTCTACCATAATATCGGGTTCCGGTTTAAAACAGCTACCGACGGTATAAATTTCAGGAACGATGTCTTTCAACTTCTCGACCATGTCCAGGTTCTGCTTTAAGAGTGTGGAAGGCAGTACCGTATCAGCCACGATGGTTTTGGTTTCACCCTCTTTGGTGGTAATAACCAGGCCATCATCCGTGACTCTGACGAATTTGGCGCCGGCATAGAGGACCACACCCTTTCTCTTGAACCAGGGCATCAGGAACTCTCTGTCATCGACTGTCATGCCCTCAGCCCAAACTTCGCCGGGATTGACGATAGTCACCTTGCGGCCGCGCTTGGTCAGGAATTCTCCCAGTTCGCAGGCGTGATGTTCTCCACCCATGATAACCACTTTCTTCCCGATAGGCATGGAGAACGGGACATATTTGCTGCCCCAGGCAGCCAGCTTGGGTCCGACCATGTATAACAGGGCATCCAGTTTAGTCAGAATCATGACATTGCGTTTATTGATGCCGGGGATTTCCGGGATTTTCACAATACCACCGGTAGCCACGATAACCGCATCCGGTTTTTCCTGTTTGACAAGTTCAGGCGTGACCATGGTCTTCAATTTTAAATTCACTCCGGCTTTCTGCATCTGGAGCTTGTACCAGCGAATACAATCCAGAATGACATCCACCTCCAGGTCTTTGACCAGAGCGGCGATGGGCAGCAGACCGCCCAGCTTGGAATGTTTGTCATACAGAGTAACATCATGCCCTCTCAGGGCAGAGCTCAAGGCTGCCTGCATACCGCCGGGGCCTCCGCCGATGACCATAACTTTCTTTTTCCTGGCAGCCGGCTGGTTGGCTAATACCGCTTCGCGTCCGCAATGAGGATTCACACGGCATTCCAGAGGCCTATTCTTGTTACGCACATCCATACAGTAAACGCAGCCCTGGCAGGGGCGGACATCTTCCACGTGGCCGGAAAATACCTTGTTAGGCAGATCGTGGTCGGCCAGCAGACGCCGCACCATCGGGATGAAGTCCATGCGGCCTTCTCTGAGGAATCTCTCTCCCAGGTCCCAATTCAAACGTCCGGCTGCCCAGACGGGCACCTTCACTCCGCCCTTTTTAACCGCCATGGTAAGGGTGGAAGTGGCGCCATGGCCTTTGCGGCTCCAATCCAGATCTTTGAGCATGTCGAACACCAGTTGATTCGGTTCAGGATAGAACAGCCGGTCGGGCTGCAGCAGGCCTTCGCGGTGCCCGTAGATATGTGCGCGGCACTGGATTGCATCGGCGCCGGCTTTCTCCATTTCCAGGGCCAGCGCAACGCCTTCCTCCATCGTGGTCGCTTTGGGATGATTATATTCACGGATATTTATCAGACAGGTCACTGTGAAGTCCGGGCTGGTGCGCCTCTTGGTTTCCCTGATGACCTCGGCCATAAACCTCGCCCGGTTTTCGAAAGACTGGGGCCCGTATTCATCTTCTCTTTTGTTCCAGATCCTGGACAGGAAGGTGTTGATCTGATGGCAGGTACCGCCGTTGATTTCCACGCCGTCGAAACCGGCTTTCCATGCCCGCACACCGGCCTCTACCCAGATATCAATCATTTCTTTTATTTCGTCATGAGTCATGGCGCGCGGCACGGCGAAGTCCGGTCCGGGCAGTTCCTCCTGAGTTAAAGCGGAGGCGGCTTTGGTATCCCGTTTGGGCAGCAAACCGGTAGGATTCCAGGGGCCGGCATGCTGGAACTGGACCATGATGGGGCAGCCGTGCTTGTGGACAACTTCGGCCAGTTTGGTATAGCTGGGGATCTTGTCATCATTGTCGAGGCGGAACTGGGCTTCTACATGCTGACAGGCCAGGGGGAATTCAACGCCGCAAGACTCAACGATGATCATGCCTACGCCGCCTTTGGCGAGGGCTTCATAATAGGCCAGGGCCCTATCGCCCACATAACCCGTCTCATGCTCAATATAAGATGTGCCGTTAGCGGTCTTGATAATACGGTTTTTGGTTTTGATGCGGCCTATCTGGCCCGGTGACATCAATTTTTCAAATCTGCCTGCGCTCATTGACTTTGCCTCCTGTATATTTATAAACGGGAATCATTTATTCAAGACTATTTTAACATTATGTGCAGCGCATGACTAATTCATACAGTCACGGTTGCACAGTCATCCAGCCTTGTGTATAAGGAGATTTTATGAAACTATAAAAAAC
>JAQULX010000186.1 GCA_028718465.1 Dehalococcoidales bacterium
GTTGAATAAATATATAAATCCATTCCGTAATATTATTTGGTATTCCCATGAGACGACTTACTGTGATAAAAAATCCGGAAAGCGGATACCATGAGAATGACACCCAGCGCAAGCTTCAACCAGGATTGAGGAGCAATGCCCACCAGCAAACCGCCAATGATTGCACCCATAATCGAACCAATACCCATGGGAAATACAGTTTGGGTTAAACTGCCTCGCTCTGCGTAGGCTCTCCGTTTGGCATAGCGGAAAATGCCCATAGCAACGGTCGGCAGGCTTATTATCAGGCTGGCAGTTCCGGCTGTTTTAATGTCTGCCCCGAAGGCAAAGACCATAGTCGGGATGATCAGTTCACCACCGGCAACCCCCAGCAAGCTACTGACCAGACCGATAGCCAGTCCAAAAACTATGCCAGATGCTATCCAGATCACTAGCTGGTTTGGTAAAGCACTCCGAAAATCCCGGGGCAATAAACCCTCGGTGATCAGCGCTATTCCGATTCCTACTAACAGTATCAGAATGATCTGTTCCAGGCGTTTGTTAGACATGCGTCCGGCTAAGGCTGGACCAAAGAAGGCCGCGAAAACAGCACCGCCTATGAGGGCCAGAATGGCCGGTAATAAAGGCGTGAGCGGCATAAATGAAAGAGAACTGCTCCGAATAGCTAAGGAGGCCAATAAGGTTATAATACTCACGGCAAGATTCAGAGGTACAGCTTGTTTAGCTGAATAGCGTAATGGTCCAGCCAGAACGGGAAGCCTGAATTCAGCCCCGCCAAGGCCAATTAGACCGCCAAGAATGCCGATGGGACCTGCGTAGAAAAACGCTGCTAAAGGTCGATGATATTTATTCGCCGCTGTCGTATTTATCGAAGTATCTCCTTTGCTGTCGAAATATCACTTCTCCAGGTAAGGGCAGCATCGAAGAATCTTAATGGCATGGGAAGGTAAGATATGGAAGCCAATGTATAAAAAAATAACGCTTCTCTGTTCGAGAGAGCGCTATTTTTTACAGACTGACTTCATTTCATCTCCTTTCCAAGTGGGAAATACCACCGTTTCCAGCGATACCGTCGAGATTCTTCATCTACCGGCTGTTTACCCTGTCCTTAGTTGGATTTAGGTATAACAGCTTTGGAGAAATTAACTATATGCTATATTATCAAGGTTTTGGGCATATGTCAATTTTGTATTGTTTGTATGATATCCGTTTCGTGGTTTAACAATTCCATTTGTTGTGCAATAAAAATAGCATGATGTTAGAAATATAAGCTATAGTGGAACTGAACTGATCACCGATTTCACTATCGAAAAATAAGCAGGGGAATCCCAAAGTGATAGAAAGTTCACGCTTTTCCAACCTCAACGGCTTTTATCCGTTTTAAGGCTGGATTTCTACAGCCATCACTAAATATCTTCTAGTATTTTATCGATAGCTGTATATGATCCAACCAACGTAATAGATTTGACAGACCCAAGACATTATTACTCTATTGGGGCTATTTTTTTAGCATACTTACGGTAGTCTCGAATATTCGGTCTGCCAACTCTTTGGAAAATTTTGTACAATGCATTATGGTCCACTAGTGAGTTGTTCTTTCAACCCGGCTAACCGGGTAGTAATACTACCATCAATAATCTTGCCGTCTACTCTAAGAATAATTCCTCCGATGATGGAGGGATCGATTTTTGCAGTCAGGTAAAGCTTTTTCCCGAACTTAGCGCCAAAACGGTTAGCTATTACCAATCGTTCCTCATCCCTAATCGGTATCGCAGCTATAATCTCGCCATGAATAATCCCCCGGTGCTGATCCAGCAATTTATTATATTCAAATGCTATCTCGCAGGCTATGCGGAACTTATTCTTGGCTATCAACAACAGGACCAGGTTCAACGCCATCGGGCTGATATTCTTGAGTGCCTCTCTGAAAAAATTCGCCTTTTGCTCATATCTGAATTTTGGATTTCCTAATATTTCTACAAAATTAGGACGGCAAGCTATCTCATTAATAGCTTGGAAATCAGCTTGCCATTCATCCAGACTATCGCTTTCCACTGCAATTTGAAAAACTGCCTGAGCATAGCGTTTTGGAGACAATCTGTTAATCATTAATTAGCTTCTCTTCCTAAATGGTACATTATTCTCTCGCTTCTCAGATCCCAAGAACAAGCCTTAACATGTTTTTTCTATTCGTAACTGGCCAAATTATTTTGTGTATATTAGACACAGCCGTAAAATATATTTTTAATAATCACATATTTTCATTATATGGCAATGAACCATCTTATGATGTTAAATCACCTTCAGCAAGAGTGAGTAAGAGGGCACTTTCTCCAGATTACACCGCATTTCTTTCGCTGTTTTAGATAGAAAATTATATCGCCTATAAAAGGGGTTGCTTCTACAGTAATAATGTGTTACAAGCACAACTTTCACAGTAGATTTCAAAAATGTTACCGGTTAATATACTTTCTCTAATCTGAAGTGCAGCCTCTACAGGAAAGTAATCCCAAAATCCTGCACAAAAAGGATATGATGTATTTATACTGGTATTGTTGCTTAAGATTTCCGGGTAATATGGGGCCCAAAAAGGAGTAATAAAATGACCGATGGAAATAATAAAGAACTGATTGAAGTCCTAAAACGCATTGAAAAACAACTGGGGGATATCAAATATGATTTGGTTGAAATTAAAATGGGTATGCCTAAAGTGCCTTATTACGGAGACCTGTTACAGGACATAGCAAAAGCTGTTGAGAATATCAGGAAGTGATTGGGTTTACCTTACTTTGTTTTCAGGAAAATATAGTGCGGGATTCCGTCGATAATTTTCCGGCGCACAACATTTTTCTTTACTAAAGTATCCAGTAATGCTGAGTAACTATATACCGTAAAGGATATTCTGACCGGTTCGGATTTGGCATCTATAACTCCAAAGGCCTCGGCTATTTCTTTGGCATTGTAGGCTTCTTCGGGATGTTCTTTAAGAAAATTCAGGATATTGTTTTGGGTAGTATCTGAGCCTTTCAGAAATTGTTCTCTGGGTATAGGCATAATTCCCTCCTTATTCTCAGCTATTACTTAAAAACCGGATATCGAGGCACGGAAACGATGCGGAGGGTGAGCATCACCCTCCCTGGTTCGTTATCGATTCATGAGGGAATAGACTTACCGTGCGGCTGTTGGCTTGGGAGCCGTGCCTCTGATCTCTACCCGGCGGTCCTCCAGTTGTTTTAACTCGGCTTGTCTTTCTTCTTCCCGTCTCTTTTCCCACTCGGGTTTATTGCTGTAATATTCATATTTATCCCCGAGCCAATTAGTATCCGCCTTATCCAGGACTTTCTCCATGGAATCATAACCGGCGCCTTTTTCAATAATATCCCGGGGTATATCCAGGATGTATTTTTTGTCGTGTGCCGAAAAACGGAGTAATTCCCAGGGTACAGTGAAGAATTTGCTACTTTTGCCAAATCCCCCAAAAGATAATATGGCGAACCTGATTCGCCCGGTCTCCAAATCAATCAAAAGCTCTTCAATTTTCCCAAGGTTTTCCCCCTTATCGTTCATTACTCCATGTTTTATCAGGCTGTTAGTGGTATTTAATTTCAGTGCCATTCTCTCATCCTCCTCTAATTTCACAATCCCCTACATAATTTGATTATATAAAAAAGGTAGTCCATAATTGCCAAAAGGTTCAACAGTAACAGCCTGAACCTTGCTAATTTGATTGCGTCTTGTCTTTAGCCTTTCTTGCTTCTTGTTCTCTGGCTATGGCTTGCTCCTGGGATAAGTAAGTCTCTTTTCTGGCCTTTTCTCTAGCTGAATCCTTAATATCCTCGGCAGTTCGCTTTTCGGCTTCCCTGAGTTCTCTGGCTTTTTGGCCTTTTTCGATTTCCTGCTCCCTGGCTAGATAGGCTTTCTTCCTGGCCTCATCTTTGACTAATTGTTGAATTTCCTCTGCCTTAAGTGCCTTCTTTCGCTGGGTCTCTTTTAATGTTTCTTCTTGATTATTCACTGCTCTATCTCCAATATATACATTCCCTCTATAAGCCTCTTCTGTCAGCAAATGCATACCTGATTTAATTATATAAGTTTAAAGTAAGTTTTACTTTTTATGTATATGGTAATAGTTGAATTCCGATCTCAACCACTCAAATTGATCCTCAGGTTATAATGGAATTGAGACAGGTAATCCGGGAGGTGCGGCGTGGTAGAAGGTAGAGAGTCTACTGAGAGGGATGAGAAACAGAGAGCAGTAATTCAGGTCCTGGGAACCAACCGGGACAATCCGGATAAAGGCAGGATTTTTGTCTGGACTAAAAGGGGCTGGTTTGAACGCGTAAAAGACAACTCAGAAGGAGTGGCATTTGAGCCTGTAGCCGATTCAGAAGATGAATTGAAAGAGTATGTTTCAAGGAATAACTCTTCAGCCCAGTTGTTTGAGCTTAGAGAGAAATTCCGGAAAAGGGTGGCCGAGGAATTCTCAGAGCGTTCCCAATCCTATCAAGAAGCTCCTCAAGATTGGAGAGAAAAGGCCACTGACGAAGATGAAAATCAACAGTACCATCAGCATGATTAGAAGCTTTCCCACCAGATAGCTTTTTCCAGCCAGACACAGGACTGCATTCTAAATCTGCCGGAGTTGTTAAAAAGAATCCGCTAATGTCTGAAGCAATTGAAGGTTTTAATACCTTCGACGGATATTTTGTTCGCTTCTTTTTCACCAATTAACTATATCCGCTTCCTTGTTAGTTAAAGCGGATATAGTTGGCTTCTTCGCAAATGAATTTTCCCTCAGGTATTATGGCCTTATTTGTTTATTAGAGGACCGCAGATCACGCTTTCTCCGGGTTCATAAATTGTGGGGGAACCAAGCACCCGAAGGCTGATGTTGTTGAAAATACTCTCACCATTTTCATCCAGCACGATCATAGCCTCATTTGACCTGGGGTCCTGAAAGATGCTTTGGAAGCGAGATGAATAACAGGATTGAATCGCCTCAATAGGCATCTCGTAAGCAATAAACTTGCCGAAAGCAGTTAATCGGCTTAATAATTCAGGCTGATTGATCGAATCGTATTTAGACAGGATCAGTAACGGCCCCGTATGTGCAAACAATAGAAATGCTTTCATAATCCACCTCTTAGTAAATTTTTATTAACAAGATCTCGATTATTTTAACTAACTATAGCCACCCAGTTTTATTATAGTTAATTTTCGCAGTTATCTGTTGTCATAAGGAAACATGCCCTGGCAGTTGTAGCATAATCTGAAAAAGATTTTAGTTTGAGAATATAAAATTAGAGACATATTAATCCTTATTTGAAATTATCTGCCGTAATATTCAGTAGACAGTGCTCCTTATCTTAATTGATCCAGCTTATATTTTTGTGAGGTATTCTAAATATGGAGACTTATGATAACATATAGCTTTCTGGATTCCTTTGTAATGACATTTGTCCCTCTCTTTATTGTCATCGGTGCAGTACAAAATTTACCGTTTGTGATAGCTTTAAGCTAGAAAAGAACCCCTTTCGAGAGGAATAAAGTGATTCGCAATGCGGTGATTACCGCAGCAGTCGTTGGCTTGTTCTTTCTTTTAGTAGGGATATTTATGTTACAGCTTATGGGCATTTCTGTTGGTTCGTTTGCTATCGGCGGGGGTATTATTTTGCTGGTCCTTTCGGTAAGCTATATGATTTCTGGCCGGACACACGAGTACGATAAAGGGGAAACGGTAGCAGTTGTGCCCATTGGAACGCCCTTAATGGTGGGCCCGGCTACCATCACTACACTCTTGCTTTTGGGAACCCAATTCCCTATTTTATTGGGTATTAAATTCTTTTACCTTAAACATCGCCATGGTCTGGATCATCTTCAAACAAAGCAATCGAATCACGCGTTATCTGGGCAGGGGCGGTGTTCTGGCAGTGTCCAAAGTTTCCAGTCTTCTTCTGGCGGCTGTTGCTGTTAACATGGTTATTCGGGGTTTGAGTATGATGGGAGTGTTAAATATCCCGGCTTAAGATTGCAATCATTCTATTAGCTACACGGGCCCGGGTGATCGGCATCGATACTGGTGGATTCGAAGGGGACCACATATCTGGATGTGCTGAGACGTTGAGCCGGCTGGCAACCGAACTCTCAACGCCTGGTTTGATGAAAAAACCTTTC
>JAQULX010000187.1 GCA_028718465.1 Dehalococcoidales bacterium
GGTGGAAGAAAGAAAGACCGTAGGCTCCGCTGCCAACGAATTAAAAATTCGCCTTGAACAGATGTTTAAACAAAAAGAGCAGAGCTTAAGAGAAGCCCTGGTACTGGCCGAGGCTGTCAGAGAGACCGTGGATATCACGCTGCCGGGGCGCCGTCCGCCGATCGGACACCTGCACCTGATAACCCGGACTATCCGGGAGATCAGCCATATCTTCAGCACTATGGGATTTCAGATCATGGACGGTCCGGAGGTCGAACTGGAATATTTCAACTTCGATGCCCTGAATATCCCGGAAGGCCACCCATCGCGGGATAACATGTCTTCATCCTGGATTGATTATACCGATGAGAATGGAAGAAGGCCTATGCTCCTGCGGACCCATACTACCAGCGTCAGCGCTCGCGCTCTGGCCGGAATGAAACCGCCCATCCGGATCCTCAGCCCGGGCAAAGTCTACCGGTATGAAGCCAGCGACGCCACCCATACTTCCATGTTCCACCAGATTGACGGAGTAGCGGCGGGTAAAAACATCACCCTGGCTGATTTGAAAGGCACCTTATATGAATTCGTCCAGCGGTTTTTTGGTGAAGGCCGGAAAGTCCGGTTTCGCTGTGATTTCTTTCCATTCGTCGAGCCTGGAGTTGAAATTGCAGTGGAATGTGCCATCTGCCATGGCGGCGGCTGCCGTCTGTGCGGCAGTTCCGGCTGGATTGAAATAGGGGGAGCGGGCATGACTCATCCCGAGGTACTGCGCTGCGCCGGTCTCGACCCGGAAGAGTACCAGAGCTTCGCTTTCGGGCTGGGAGTTGAGCGCATACCCATGGTGCGTTACGGGATCGACGATATCCGCTTATTCTACAGCGGCGATCTTAGATTTCTTAAACAGTTCTGAGGCATAAGATGAAAGTATCATTAAAATGGCTTAAAGATTACTTAGAATTAAATGTCACTCCGGAAGAGCTGGCCGAGCGCCTGACTATGGCTGGAAGCGAAGTCAAGGCCGTCGAAGTGCAGGGGGACGGATGGGAGAATGTAATAATTGGGCAGATAACAGCGATCAACCCGCATCCCAATGCTGACCGGCTGCGGCTGGCGACTGTCGAGACCGGCGAAGGCCAGCAAACGGTGGTCTGCGGCGCCCCTAATTTGACTATCGGCGATAAGATCGCCTTTGCCTCAGTAGGTGCTGTATTGAAAGACGGGCATACTGGTCAAACTATCCAGTTGAAGCCGGCCAGGATCCGGGGAGTCGAATCCCGCGGCATGATTTGCTCCGAGATGGAGCTGGGAATATCCGTTAACCACGAAGGAATCCTGGTTCTGCCGCCTGACGCTCCCCTGGGAATGCCTTTAAATGAGTATATGGGCGATATAGTTATTGATCTGGATATCACGCCTAACCGTCCGGACTGTTTGTCGGTAACCGGTATTGCCCGTGAGGCAGCTGCCCTGACCGGACAACATATCCATATTTCCGATATCACCTATCCGGAGATGGACTCTACTGTTGGAGAAAAGATATCCATCGAGATACTGGCCCCGGACCTCTGTCCGCGGTATTGCGCCAGCCTCATCACCGGCGTCCAGATAAAACCATCCCCAAAGTGGATGCAGGACCGTCTGATCGCCAGCGGAATGCGCCCGATCAACAATATCGTTGATATCAGCAACTACGTGATGCTGGAGTACGGACAGCCCCTGCATACTTTTGACTATGACATGATCCGGGGACAGAAGATAATCGTACGCAGGGCGCGGGACAATGAGATCCTGAAGTCTCTGGATGGGGTTGAGAGGAAGCTGAATTCCCGGATGCTGGTGATTGCCGATGCGGAGAGGGCCGTAGCGGTTGCGGGGGTGATGGGCGGCGCCAACAGCGAAGTTACCGAGAACACCACTAACATTCTCCTGGAAGCTGCCAGCTTCAATGCCGTCAGCATCCACAATACCGGCGATGCACTGAATCTGGCCAGCGAATCGCGCTACCGGTTCGAGAGAGGTCTGGCAGCCGGACTGACTTTACCGGCTCTCAAGCGCGCTACCCAGTTGATAGCTGATCTGGGATCAGGCAAGGTTTACAAGGGCTGGGTAGATGAGTATCCGGGGAAAGCAGAGGCAAAGCCGATAACGCTTTCGCAGAATAAGCTTGAGCGTCTCCTGGGGATTAAGTTCACTATGGAACAGATAACCGGTATTCTGGCATCCCTGGGTTTTGAATGCCAGGAAACTGCTGCGGATACGGAGGTCTCAGTCACCGCTCCTTACTGGCGGAGCGATATCAGCCTGCCTGAAGATCTGATTGAAGAGGTTGCCCGCATCTCAGGCTACGATAAAATCCCGAATACCCTGTTAGCCGACTCCCTGCCCCATTTGAGACCGGACCCGCTTTTCAGGTTGAAAAGCGATATTCAATCCGGCCTGGTGGCGGATGGTTTCAGCGAGGTGCTGAATTTTTCTCTGACGAACCTCGGTTTATTGAACAAGGCATATCCTCCGGATGCTCCGGACAGGCCTGCGCCGGTACGCGTGGCAAATCCCATGACATCCGAGATGGAATATCTGCGGACCAGCCTGCGCGCCGCCCTCCTCTCGGCTTTTGCCGCTAACCGCCGCTATGAAGAAGGAAGCATCCGTCTTTTTGAGTCAGGTAAGGTCTACATACCCCGGGATAAAGAATTACCGGATGAACGGGAGACTATTTGCTCGGTCATGGGAGGCCGCCGTTTTGATCAGTCCTGGCAGGACAGCGCCGCGGCTCTGGACTTTTATGATGCCAAAGGGATAGCTGAGAGCTTGTTCGGCAGACTGGGCCTGGAACCCCGGTTCGAGAAAAGCCAGGATGCCGGACTCCATCCTCATAAACAGGCCGCAATTTACCTGGGGGAAGAAAGGACCGGCATGGTTGGAGAGGTACATCCCAAAGTGCTGCTGGCTTTTGATTTATTCGAACCGGTCTATCTTCTGGAAATCGACTTGAAGACCCTTGTGCAGTTCGCGGCTTCCCAGAGGGACTATCAGCCTGTGCCGCGTTTCCCCGCAATTGTCAGGGACATGGCACTGATAGTGGATGCAGACGTGGCCCACCAGCAGGTAAAACAGATAATCTCGGGATTCCCACTGGTGGAGGGTGTGGAAGAATTTGATGTATATTCCGGGGGACAGGTGCCGGCCGGGAAAAAGTCGCTGGCTTACCGGGTCAGCTATCGTTCGCCGAAGCACACTCTGACAGACGAAGAGGTGATTCGGGTACAGCAGCAGATACTGCATCGTTTAAATAAGGATCTGGGTGCGTTCCTGCGCGGATGAGTATGCCGAAAGGGCGGTATCAGCCGGTCGATGGCATTGATAAAATATTTATAACGATTTGCAAAAATAGCTTTACAGGGTTGACATTCAATATTTTTTTGTGATAGACTTTAAAGTCGGATTTGGTAATCCAGAGCAGGAACTGATAGACTGAAAATTGGCGTTCAGTCCATCTTTAATGGATGAGCTGGGTCTCATCCATTAAAATTTGTGTAAAATAGGAAGGTTAGAGTTGCCTACAATTAATCAATTGGTCCGCAAGGGACGTAAAAAGACAGCGAAACGAACCAAGGCGCCGGCATTAAGGTACACGTTCAATGCCTTGAAGAACAAGACCACTGTGCGTGAAAAATCTGCTCCGCAAAAGCGCGGTGTGTGCCTTCAGGTAAGAACTATGACCCCCAAAAAGCCTAACTCCGGCTTAAGGAAAATCGCCCGGGTGCGCCTGAGTAACGGCATTCAGGTCACTGCTTATATACCCGGTGAAGGGCACGACCTTCAGGAGCACTCCGTAGTTCTGGTCCGCGGGGGCCGCGTCAAAGACCTGCCGGGCGTCCGCTACCACATTATTCGGGGAACGCTGGATGCCAGCGGAGTGGAGAAGCGGCGTCAGGGCCGCAGTAAGTACGGCAACAAAAAACCCAAGACAGCAGCTTAACCTTTACAACAAGGTGGAGGAATATATAAATGCCAAGACGTAAACATATTGATAGAAGAGTCAGATTGCCTGATGCTAAATATAATAACTCGACATTATCTGAGTTGATTAACAAGATCATGTATGATGGCAAAAAGAGCACCGCCGAAAGAGTTATCTATGGAGCTCTGGATATTATCCGTGAGAAAGAGAAGAACGACCCGGTCATGGTGCTGGAACAGGCCTTGAAGAATTCCACTCCGCTCCTGGAAGTCAAAGCCCGCCGCGTTGGCGGCGCGACCTATCAGGTGCCGGTAGAAGTCGACGCCGATCGTGGGCGGTCTCTGGCTATCCGGTGGATTATCAAGTCCAGCCGGTCCAGGTCCGGACGATCAATGTCAGAGAAATTTGCCGCCGAGTTACTGGATGCCTTCAAAGGACAGGGCTCTACGGTAAAAAAGAGAGAGGACACCCATAAGATGGCCGAAGCCAATCGGGCTTTCGCTCATTATAGATGGTAAAAAATGGTCGGTACTATCAGCAATATAACCAGGAAAAATATAAACGCGTTAGAATATAAGGATAAATCTGTGCCCAGGAGTTTTCCCCTAGAGCTTATACGTAATATAGCCATTATCGCTCATATCGATGCCGGTAAGACGACCACTACCGAACGTATCCTTTACTATACGGGCCGTACCTACAAGATGGGTAATGTCGACGAGGGTACGACGGTGATGGACTTTATGCAGCAGGAGCGGGAGCGCGGGATTACTATAAAAGCCGCTGCAACTACCACTGCCTGGGGCAAGAACCGCATTAACATTATAGATACTCCGGGACATGTTGATTTTACTGCCGAAGTGGAACGGAGCTTGAGAGTGCTGGACGGCGGCGTCGTAGTCCTGGATGCAGTCCAGGGTGTCGAAGCCCAATCCGAGACCGTGTGGCGGCAAGCTGATAAATATTCTGTCCCCCGGATTTGTTTTATCAATAAAATGGACCGCGTGGGCGCTAATTTTCAGCGTACCATTGATATGATTATTGACCGCTTGCGGGCTGTTCCCATCCCGCTGCAGCTTCCTGTCGGGAGCGAAGAGAACTTTGAGGGTGTTGTAGACCTGATCGAAAAAAAAGCCTGGCGTTTCAGCTCAGATGCAGATGAAGATCCGGAAGAAATTCCTGTCCCGGAATCTATGAAGTCTCAGGTGGAGGAGGCCCGCCTTGCGCTAATTGAGAAATTAGGCGAATCGGATGACCAGATGATGGAAGCCTATCTGGCGGGGACCGATACCATCGGCGTCGCAGACATCAAGGCCGCCTTGAGAAGAGTTACCGTGGCCAACAAATGTGTACCGGTCCTCTGCGGCAGTTCTCTGAAAAACAAAGGTATACAGCCTTTGCTGGATGCCATTGTAGACTACCTGCCTTCTCCGGTGGACATGCCCTCCCTGTTCGCTATTGATCCCCGGACCGATGAGAAAGTGGAGTGTCCCCCCAGGGATGATGCTCCTTTTGTCGCCCTGGCTTTCAAGGTAGTGACCGACCCTTACATGGGGCGGTTAGTCTATCTGAGGGTATATTCAGGCACGCTGGAAAGCGGGGCTACGGTATTGAATTCCACCCGGGACAAAAAGGAACGTATCGGCCGTATATTGTTAATGCACGCCAACCACCGGGAAGAGATCAATAATGCTGATACCGGCGCCATTATCGCTACCCTGGGTCTCAAAGAAACATTTACCGGTGATACGATTTGCGCCCCTTCAGATCCGCTGGTGCTGGAGAGTATCCGCTTTCCAGAACCGGTTATTTCCGTGGCGGTGGAACCGAAGAGCCGGGCTGACCAGGAAAAATTAGGCGAAGCCCTGAGAAAAATAGGGGATGAAGACCCCACCTTTAAGGTTGATTATAATGATGAGACCGGGCAGATGGTCATCGCCGGAATGGGTGAACTCCATCTGGATGTCATCGTCAGCCGGATGTTTACCGAATTCGGTGTCAGCGCCAAGGTAGGCAATCCCCAGGTGGCATATAAAGAGACTATTACAACCCCGGCTGATAGTAACAGCAGATTTGTAAGGCAGACCGGCGGACACGGTCAGTACGGCCACGTAGTGGTCCGCTTCGAGCCCCTGGAAAGCGGCGAGGGATTTGAGTTTGTGGATAACATCAAAGGCGGATCTATTCCGCGTAAATTCATTCCTCCCGTTGAAGCGGAGATCGGG
>JAQULX010000188.1 GCA_028718465.1 Dehalococcoidales bacterium
CGTACTGTTCGATACGGGAACGTACGAAGCGTATGTAAAAGCTTTGCAGCAAGAAGCAGAGAAACAGCCGGAGTGACAATCAGGATGTCAAATCAGGCCAATGCTGATTGAAAAGGGCTCATATCTATGCATGTGAAGCAAGTTGAGGGGTGATAGAAAAGCCCGGGCCCGGGTTGGCCGGATGGGGCTCTTCCCCATTTCTCTCATTCCTCAACTGGTCCAGAGCCAGATCGTATCGGGCAATTATGTCGGCGGCCTTTTGCAGGCTTCCTTGTTCCAGGCCGTAAGTCTGGCGAGATAACTGGATTTCCAGTTCTTCACGAAACTCTTTGAGTTTGGTGTCATTAGAGAACAGGGCACCGATAGCCGAATCGCCTCCTAATAGAATGCAGGCCTCGACCCTGTCATGCTCTTCACCGCTGTAAGTAATCGATGATGAAGCTGCTTTAACGCCCGGTAGATGATGTCTTACAAGCCTCCAAAGATGCTCGTTTATCGATTCTTCTCCAAAATTTTGCATCAGCTTCTCTGGTACTCGCAGCAGAAGGTGGCAGGCGAGTACTTTTTGTTTGGAGATGTTGTTGGCCGGATAAGCAATGGTGCTTTCCAGGACATTTTTCACGCTGTCAAAAATCTCCATGCTGCGGCCTAGAGCAAGGCAGGGTACGACCAGTTTTATCCCTATCGATTGGTTAATACGGGCCATTTCAGTTATATATTGGGGGGACATATTATTTATGAACAAATTGCTTACGGCTGCCAGCAGGCTGTCAGAGACCAGCTCCTGCCCCCCGCCTCCTACGCCCCTGAGTGTCTTAAAACGGTCATAGTGGAGGGCGATAACCATGTCGGCGGTTTTTCTCTCATTGTCCTCCAGCAGACGGGCAAGTCCGTAATAGGCATTAACTTGATTATAAAACGATTCGTCTATCCCGGGAATAATACTCAGCACTACAATGTGACAATTCGGATTCAACTGGCGGCACTTCTCGACAAGTACCGAGACGGCGCTCCCGATGCCGCCTCCAATCCCCGTCAGGATAATGACCACCTGCTTATCGTCCGCATGAGTTAAACCTGCATGTCTGATAGCCGGTAGCAGATTCGGATCGCGTTTCGCCACATTTTCACCGATTCCACAGAAGGTCACATTGCCGGAGTTTGGATCACCGAGTTTTAGCCTGAATGTGTCGTTGGAGTCGCCGGAACCGCTCTGCAATACCTTTTCATCGGTGTCTATGGCCAGATAGGAGTAGTCCGGGTTACGGTTACCATAGGCTGTCTTGTAAATATCGATCATGGCGGTGCCTGCCGGACCCAGTCCTACCAGCAGCATGCCCGGAGATCGGCGGCCCATTTCAGCCCGGCCGGCTAGTGTGTTTGCCAGAGAGGCGAATTCGGAACGCAGGACCACGAGAGGCAATCCGCAAACTTTGCAATAGCTAAGTCCTTCCAGATTTTCGTGATTATGCGGGCATAGAACCATTATGGTCCACCTCCTTCAGGGGTACTACAGGCTCGAACTTGAAAGGCCTGTTCTTGAAAGATTCAAACATTGCGCTTTCCACCTCTCTGGCGGTTTCTGCAACCAGGTCGACCTTCCTTTCTCCGGCAGCGGAACTGGCTGCATTCAGTTGCTCATTTAAGTTGAGGCCAAAGCAGTGCTGAAGAATAGCCCCGGTCGGTTGCAGCATTGATAGAGCATAATCTACACCGGTCCAGTCCTCGATCCGCGCCGCCAGAAGGGCTTCGAAGTGACCGGCACTATAAAGCAGAAAATAGGGCAAATGATTGAAGTTGGGTACCACGGCAGACAGCATGTCCTTCTGTTCCTGCCATTTATTCCACCATGCCTGGTTCTGCATCACCTGTTCGGACAACTCGTTAATAAGGCGGCCGGCGTTTGTGATGACCTCCTGGCCTGTTTGCGAAGCTACTGCTTCATCAAGATGCTTTAAGATTGGCTCAATCTCAATCGGGTGGTTTTTTTTCAGCTTTTCAACTTGCTGCCAGATGTTTGAGTATTGCCGTTTAACTTCGCTCCAGTTTGCGGTTATAACCGCATCGACCATAGCATAGTTAGCCTTGACTATTAACCACAGGATTTCTGCCGCGTTCCAGATTTCGAAAGCATACTCCTCGCGAATTTGTCTCAGATGCTCTTGCAGTTCCCTTTTCAGCCTGGCAGCTTCCTCTTCCTGTTGCCTCTTTCGCTCTTCTGCCTCTTTCAGTAAATTGTCCAGGACCGTGTTCGCAGCTTCTGCCTGCGCTTTATCCGCGAACGAAAATGTTTCTTCCTCCGTTTCCCCATTATCGCTGTGAAACTTAAGCCGCGTGGTCTTATTGGTGGTATCCTGTTCCATGCCGACCAGCCGGTTCGTCTCAAAGCTTCGCAGCTTTTTCGGGCTGCTGAAGAAGCTGTTACTGTAAAATGCAATTTGCCCGGGCTCAATAACCAGTCGGGCCCCGCGGACGTTACGCCACTGGCGAATTCTGGCAATGGTTAACGCCTGTGTTGTTTGGTCCGTCATATTTTACTCCCGTTATTGCTCGCTGTTTGACTGTTACTGACCCTGACAAGGCTTCCCGTGTCTCCCTCAATCTGGACCGCTCCGTGATGCTTCAGACTATAAAGCTCGAGGTATTTCTGTGAGTATTTGCGATTCAATGGCAGGTCATAGATATTTACCATGCTATTCTCATTGAGTTTAACATCGATCATAGGCTCGATGTTTGCGTAGTTAATAAGCAACTCATGGATAATGGAGTAGTCCCTGACAACCTGTGCGGCTGATTCCAGAACGAACGGCCGGCTTTTTAATACGGCCAGGCGGACATGAATGCTGGCAGGGCCGGGAGACTCTCTAAAAGCCCGCGAGATTTCAGCCATGCGGTCCTGGATGGTCGGATCAATACCCCAGCTGTGCCCGTACGGCGTCTTGCTCCGGATACTCTTTTCGAGTTCCATTATCCTGTCACCCAGTCTTGAGCTCAAACGTGTAGTAATCTCGCCGATCTCACTTACCCTGGCTACTGTGCGCATCATCTCCGGCAGCCCCTGATTTTCAGAAGGAGCATCATACATGCCGGCAAGCTGGCCCGACAGTTCCTTGTAATAGCTGACACCGTTTGTATCTCCGAGATTGACTGCTGTTGGCAGCAGGATATTGTCTACTATTGCTTTCAGACCGTCTAAAATTAAACGGACTGCCTTATCCAGGCCGGCCATGGTGCCCATCAGAAAATGCTCGATATTACCCAGTTCCAGAAGGAATTCCTGTAGCGCAGCGGCATAGCGCTCCTGAGCGAGATAGTCACGGGCAATGTTAATACCGATGTTTTTAAATTCCGGGTCGACCTGGGAGCGGAGTATTTTCTCGAGTTTCTCAATGCCTTCTGCGAGCGACTGGGCGGCGGCCCGATAGGAATCGTTAAGACTCATTTGGAGCTTAAGTACCTCTTCATATTCCATGGAAGACAGTTGAGAGAAGGCCGGTCCCCGCAGAGTTTCCCCAAGAGAGAATCCGTATTTTTGGGACATCATCACATGGTCATTATATCTTTGCCAATCCTCGTCGTAATACCGGCAGAGTTTGTCTCTGGTTTCCTCCGCCGCTGTATTCAGCTTGCTTTGAAGTTCCTGAAAAAGGGCCATTTTCTTCTCGAGGTCGGCTGAAGACATATCTCTGACTGCCAGTCTGGTAAATGCAAGTTCTTGTTTGCAGATTTCACCCAGCGCCTCTTCGGCGCTGGTATCCATCCTGTAGCATTGGGCTTTGGTCTTTTGTGTTCTTTCTACGAAGATATCGGTCTGGGTTTGCATGATACCTGCTTGATCGGCCAGGCGAGCGCGCATTTTTAAAATTCTGTCCCGCTCTCTCTTGAAGACCTCCACGATTGAAGCAGACCCTCCGATTAATGTGGTCCCAACCAGGATGGCGGATATGCTCGCCGGACTGGAGTAGTCTAGCGGACGCGCCAGAACAATGGTCAGAAGTACGAAAGCCAGAATACCGGCAAACAGGGAGGCGGCGGGTGCGGCGTAGGGCAAGTACGCTCGGCCAACTTCTCGCTTTTCCAACCATCGGAACAGGTAAAGCGTCCGGGCTCCGGCGGTTATGGCCGCCCCGGCCAGCAGGCAAAAAAGGATTCCCACAGGAAATAGCCTTTGTTCAAAAGACAGAGGCCAGTATTCCGCCATATTCGATAGATACGGCAGGGTGTTCCCGGTCCCCGCTGTTTCTATAATCTGGCCGAGCCTGGTTGTGATTTCCGGCAGGCTCAATACAGGAACAGGTGGCAATGCCTGGAACGTAACCGGTTCAAGGATAGGCACGGCTCCGATAGAATGTCCTCCGTTGATCGCCAGAACGGGATAATAGAAGAGTGCAAAGGTTAGGAGTGTGCAGACTGTGCGTGCCCTTAAACCTCCGGAGCCCAAAAGGATTATCCCGATAATGACAGGTAGTGACAGGAAGGCAACCTGAGTAAGCATCAGGATAAAGGCGACCACTCCGGCAGCGAAGCTCAGAGGCTCATGGTGCTCTCCGGCATATACGGCCAGAAGCAACAAAAAGACGAACATGATAGCCATCATGGGGATGGGAAGACCAACGCCTGCCGGAAGGGCCGACCCAAGCTGGTATACATAACCCGGAATAACCAGCACCAGCATAACGACCAGGGCGGGGGTCGGGGCTCTATAGGCCAGGATGCCGAGGCAGATAGCGGCGATAACCATCAGCTCCCTGGGGAAGAGCGGGACGGCCAGGAAGAAAAGTAATGAGGCGAAAAAAACCGATAATGCCGTTGTTACTCTGAGGGCCGTCCGCCTGGTCCTGATCTCCCTGGCAATTATAGGATTGTCTCCGGTATTCCGCATTGTCTATCTTCCTGCGCGGGTTGGTTCATTTGCACCAGCCCGCTGTGATTTCAATAACGGGGGAAGCAGACCCAACTGTTCAGGCAGCGCAGACAGGTCATCATCACTCAACTGGATCCCGTACTCCAGCAGCAGGGAATGCGCCATCATCCGCTCGCCGGGAGTAGCCGCCTCGTAGGCTTGCTTCATATCGCGATAGGGACTGAGTTGCTTGGGGGTAGCTTTGGCGGCTATCAGCAGGAACCTCACCCTCCAGGGGTCATCAGATTCGACCTGGCGGATGTAGACAGTTCGGGACACATCTTCTTTGACATAACCGGAAAGAGCTGCGGTGACATCTTGCTCCAGTTCTTTATTCCATATGCCGGGGGGCACGACCGCAGTAAACCACAGGAAATCAGACCGGTAGTCTCCGGTTAGTCCAAGTGTATCAGGAAGACGGAACAAGTTTACAACGCTGACTAGATAACGCCGCAAATGGTCCCAGTCCAGGATCTCTTTCAGTATGTTCTCGCGGCTCAAAGCGGTCTCATCGCCTTTTAATATGCGCTGCATTATCTTGAGACGCTCATGTTCGGTGAGATCCCCGGTGCGGTCATAGAAGCCGCGGTCCTTGACCAGTTCGGTCTGTTTTTCCTGATAATGGTCGGTCAACGCAATAGTCTCGGTGACTAACCTCCGGTACTCAGAATTGACCTGGTATTTTTTCTCTATACTGACATATTCCCGGATCTTCTCCTTCAGCCGGTCCAGTTCTTTCTGAGATCCTTGCATGTCATCGTTCAGTATTTGTGTGCGCTGGTCCAGTTCGGTGATTTTACTCTGAAGGAGTCTTTTCTTTCCTGCTGAGAATATCGACCTGGTTTTTTGCAGATCCCGTTTGACGCGCTGCCTTTCTGATTCGGCCGAAATACTCTGTTCTTCTATCCCGCGATAGGTGTTTTCAAGCTCTTTCTCCTCTTCCGTCAGCAGTTTCTTCATCCTGCGGCAGTTGGTAAGATACTCATCCATATTCTTGATTTCCGTGTTTAACGGGCAAAGCATGGATGAAACAAAGGAAAATAACACTACCAGTTCGGGGCTCGATATCTTGCGTATGCTCGCAATAGTCTTTTCCCGGACTTCAGCGTTATCCGATGTTTCCAGGAGCCTGATGAGACGGTCTGCCAGTTTCCGTGTTTCGAGGTAGTCTCTGACTGCCGCTATATAGTCGAGAATAAGGTTGGCATAGTCCATCACGTCCCAGA
>JAQULX010000189.1 GCA_028718465.1 Dehalococcoidales bacterium
GGTTTCAGCAGTTACCGGACAGGGTTTGCCGGAACTAAAAGCAGCCATAGAGAAGGCTTTAAGCGCGGCCCAACCGCGCCGGGACACAGGCAGGCCGCGCCTGCCTGTGGACAGGGTTTTTACCATCTCCGGTTCAGGCACGGTAGTCACCGGCACACTGGTAGACGGTACTCTGACGGTAGGGCAGGAGGTGGAAATCCTTCCGCCCGGTCTCAGGTCCCGGGTACGGGGCTTACAAACACACAAGACTCCGCTCAACACGGTCGGCCCCGGCAGCCGGGTGGCTGTGAACCTGGTGGGGCTAAGCCCGGCGGACCTGAAACGGGGACATGTCCTTACCAAACCCGGATGGCTGGAGCCATCCAGAATGCTGGATGCCCGTTTGCGTTTACTGGAGCAGCCGGACAGAGTATTGAAACATGACACGGAGGTCAGCCTGCACACCGGTTCGGCTGAGGTTATGGCCCGGGTCCGTTTGCTGGAGAAAGAAGAAGCCCGTCCCGGTGAGACTACCTGGGTCCAGTTCATACTGGATGAGCCGGTGGCCGTGGTCAACGGAGACCATTATGTTATTCGATCTCCCATGGATACCCTGGGGGGAGGCATCGTGGTGGAAGCCCATCCCAGACAGCGACACCGCCGTTTCCGCCCGGAGATAATAGAGAACCTGAAAGCCCGGGGGGAGGGGAGGGTGGAAGAAACGCTCCTGGCGGCATTAAAAACCAAACAGCCTCAGGAAGTCAGTAAACTGATATCGCAGAGCAATACAGGTCCGGAATTAGCCCGGCCAGCTATCGAGACCCTGACGGCGCAGGGCAGGGTGGTGATAGTGGGAGAAGGGGAAAACCGGCTGCTCTTTATCGACTCCGGATGGAAACAATTAGTGGACAATACTATGGCGCTGGTACGGGACTATCACCGCAAATTCCCTTTCCGGCCGGGTATCCCCAAAGCAGAGATCAGCAGCAAGGTCAAGCTGGGAATGCATTTCCAGGGCTTCATTCAGAAGCTCTGCGATGACGGTGTACTGGCGGACGAATCGGCGCTGGTACGCCTGCCGGGTTTTCAAATCAGGCTTTCCGGGGAACAGGAGGCCAGGGTCCGGACATTTCTACATCAACTGGCCCAGAATCCCTTTTCTCCATCTACCGAAGTATTCCTGGAGCCGGACCTGCTGAATCTGCTGGTAGATAAAGGAGAAGTGGTAAAAACCGCGGCAGGAGTGGTATTTTCCGCTCAGGCTATTCAGGAAATGACAGGCCGGGTTTTAGCGTATATCAAGCAGAACGGTAAGATCACTCTCGGTGAAACGCGGGACATGTTTCAGAACAGCCGTAAATATGCTCAGGCTTTGCTGGATTATATGGACGAGAGGAAGCTTACCAGACGGGTAGGAGACGACCGGGTAGCAGGGCCGGGTTGAGGTGGACACCTTTCCTTCTTCTAGTCCAGTACGATCACCAGTACTACTGCCAGTAATACGACTCCAAGGACAAAATAGGTAACCAGTCGCAGTATCCACGTCTTGTTTCTCCTGAGCCGGCTGTACACTTGCTGTCTTTTTTCGGCGGCTTGCAGTTTCTTTTGTTCGGCAGCCTGCTGCTGGAACTGTCTTCTGACCAGCTCCAGTCGCTTGTATACTTCCGGCTTGTGCTCCTTGTTCTGCCTCATATATATATCTTAACTCTATTTACTGAACTACGAAAATGATCTACCGCCGGGTTATTGTCATTCCCGATCCGGCCCGAATCCGGGCTGAAATATAGAACAGTAAAAGTTTATGTTATCGCCTGTATACTGGAGATTATCCACTCGAACACTCCCAGCATATCCAGGCTGATCAAAAACAGCAGAGAGACGAAAATATAATTTAGCTGTTTTTCAGTCAGCCTGTGAGCGGTGACAGCCCCTACCTGCACCATGAAAATACTAGTTACGGCCAGGGCAATCCAGGCAGGCCAGTAGATATAGCCGATGGTGTATGCGGGCAGCCCGGTTTGCTGTATGCCGTTAAGAATATAGCCGATAATCCCGCCGACGCTGGTAAAAAGCATCATCCCCAGGGAGGTGGCCGCGGCGCTGCGGATGCGGAATCTCAGCACCAGCACCAGCGCCGGAACTACTATGACTCCTCCGCCGATGCCCATGATACCGGTAATGATACCGATTGGCAGCGCCAGGATAAACCATAACCAGCGGTTTTCTCGTATTGGGCGCTCGGTATCGGATACTTTCACGGTCAGCATGCGGATAACAATCAGGAGGGCCATGATACCGAACCCGATTCTTAATGAGGCTCCCGGAAGCCGGGAAGCGATGCCGGCGCCGGCGAAGCTGCCGATGGCGGTGAAGATGCCCATAAAAACGGCAACTCTCCAGTTAAGGTTACCCAGGCGATGGTGCCGCCAGACTCCGCTGGCGGCAGTGGGTAAAATCACCGCCAGTGAGGTGGCAAAGGACATTTTAACCGCCAGATCGGTATTGATGCCCTGGAAAGTATATAGCCAGTACTGAATCGGAGTCATCAAGATACCGCCACCGATCCCTAATAGTCCGCTGACAAAACCGATTGCCAGACCGGTCCCTAGTAGAATTATCAGTACTGCTGGCATCAAGTTGTTCCCGGACCATTCCCCTCCCCCAGAACTTTCCTCAGCGACTTTAATTTACTGGACAAAGTGGTCTCTTTATCCAGTCGGTCATCGATCCGAACGATAGTCTCGACCCTTTGAGCACCTCCATCCACGACTGCCTGATGCATTTTTTGCACCGCTTCCAGCAGGCGGTCCATTCTCCCCTGAACGATTGTGCCCATTGAGGTCAATTCATAATCAATTTCCGGTATACCCTCCAGTGCACGTACAGCCATGGCGACATACTTGCTCAAGGATGTTCCTGCCCCCATCGGTACTACGGTAATTTCCATTAATGCCATGCCTTTCCTCCTTCGCTCTGCCGGAGTGCGGCAGCTTGCAGGCTTGTTGCCGGTAAAATCCGGGAGATATATTTCTTATTATAATAGCAAAACAAAGTCAAAGACAGTATGGTAATAACCGGATGGTAATAACCGGAGTTAGAAATCAAACCTGAGGCATGCATACGGCAGTAATATCCTGTTATTAACAGGTTCTTAATAATTAGTTGATACCATAAAAAATATGAGATCAAGCCCCTCTCAAGGGCGAGTAGAACTCAGAAAAGGAGGATACGATATGCGGTTAAAGAGAAGATGGGCAATTATAGCGGTGGTGGCCGTGGTGGTGCTGGTATTGACAGGCGTTATCGGCGGCCTTGTCAGCGCGCAGACTCCAACCCCGTCGACCACACCGACGCCGACCGGGATCCCCGAAGCAGGAGATGAATTCTTAGCCCGGGTTGCCGAGATTCTGGGTATCGAGCAGGCCGACCTGGAAGCGGCTGTAAAGCAAGCTGCCCAGGAGATGCAGGATGAGAGGATCCAGGACCGGCTCGACAAGCTTGTGGAACAGGGCAAGCTGACTCAAGAACAGGCTGACGAATACCTGGATTGGTGGCAGTCCAGGCCAGATGTTCCGGAAGGCTGGAATGCTTTTCCAGGACTGGGCCCACGGGGCATGATGTCCAATGGCAAGATGGGAGTCCGCGGCGGTTTTCACTGCGGTCCCCGGTTTAATGCCAACCAGGCGACCGAACCTGCAGCTACAGAGTAGTAAAGTGACCCGGTTTACCCTCAACCCCCTTCCCCCACGCTCCAGGGAAGGGGGTTAATAATATTATCCCGCGGCTAATTCTTTATCGATCAGGTCCTTAAGATAGTCTACGATGCCGTTTAAGGGCATGATCTGGGCTTTTTTATCTGTGCGGCGCTTGAATTCGACATTATTGCCTTCCAGGGTACGAGTGCTGAGAGTTATCCTGAAGGGGATGCCGATCAGGTCGGCGTCATTGAACTTCACGCCGGGGGTTTCCAGCCGGTCGTCAAAGAGTACTTCGATGCCTCGATCCTGCATATCCTGATAAAGCTTCCCGGCTGCCTCCGCGACCTTCGGATTGTCCATGAAAAGACCGCATAGATGGACATGGTAAGGAGCAATGGGCAGCGGCCAGATAATGCCTTTATCATCATGGTTCTGTTCGATGGCAGCGGCCACCATGCGTCCGACACCAATGCCGTAGCACCCCATTACGACCGGACGGGAGACACCGTCCTCATCCAGGAAACGGGCGCCCAGCTTTTCACTGAGGGATGTTCCCAGTTTAAAAATATGTCCTACCTCGATGCCTCGAGTGGAAGAGAGGGCGCACTGGCACTGAGGACAGCCTTCGCCGGCTTTAGCCCGGGCGATATCCTGGATGATATCCACTTTAAAATCCCGCTGGTAGTTCACATTCCTGAAATGGGTATCCTTCTTGTTGCCGCCGGCAAAATAGTTGACTCCGGCGACTACGGAATCGTCTCCGATGATTTTAATACGGCCATTTTGACCGACCGGAGAGACGAACCCGGCGACCAGTCCGGCCGCTGATACTTCGGCTTCAGTGGCCAGCCGCAGCTCGGCTCCGCGCAGAACTTTTTTCAACTTGACCTCGTTGATTTCCAGGTCGCCGCGGATAACCGCCATGACCAGGCTGTCATCGGCCGCATAAAGCACGACTTTCAGAGTACGGTTGGGATCGACTTTAAGGAACCGGGAAATTTCATCTATGGAGGTCAGTCCGGGGGTGCTGACTTCTTCCAGAGGCAGAGGTTTCTCTACCTCGATCTTGCTCTTGATGCTGACCATTTTCTCGACATTGGCGGCGCACTTGCATTTCTCACAGAAAATAATTTCATCCTCGCCGCTAGAGGCGACCAACATGAACTCCTGGGAGTCCTTGCCGCCGATAGCGCCACTGTCCGCGTCTACCAGGAGGGCGGGCAGGCCGCAGCGGGAATAGATATTGACATAAGCCTGGCGCATCTTCTGATAGCTGACATCCAGCCCCTCATCGTCTTTATCGAAGCTGTAAAGGTCTTTCATTATAAACTCGCGAACGCGGAGGAGGCCGCCGCGGGGGCGAGGTTCATCCCGGAGTTTGACCTGAATCTGGTACAGCATCTGCGGCAGATCGCGGTAGCTCTGGATGTAATGGGCTGCCAGATCAGTAATGACCTCCTCGTGGGTAGGACCGAGAACCAGATCGTGGCCCCGGCGGTCCTTGAGGTGAAAAAGAGTCTCTCCAAAGGAGGATTCCCTGCCGGACTTCTGCCATATTTCACGCGGATGGATCACCGGCATAATCAATTCCTGTCCGCCGGCCTTATTCATCTCGTCACGGATAATTTCTTCTATCTTGAACAGCACCCGCCTGCCCAGAGGCAGCATGGAATAGACCCCGGCGGTCAACTGGTTGATCATGCCGGCTCTCAGCAGGTATTGATGGCTGATGGTATCGGCATCGGAAGGCACTTCCCTTAAGGTTTTTCCAAATAGTCTTGATACGCGCATTTTTTCTCCAATCTTTATACCGTATGTAAAATTAAAATTGCTCTATTTCCCGCATCAGCTCGCTGAGGACATCCGCTTCATCCACGGTACGGACCGGCTGGCCTTTTCTAAAGATAACAGCCTTGCCCTTGCCGCAGGCGACGCCGATATCGGCGTCGCGGGCTTCGCCGGGGCCGTTGACAACGCAGCCCATCACCGCCACCTTGACCGGTTTTTGTATCCCGGCCAGGTATTGCTCTACGGAAGAGGCCAAAGACACCAGGTCTACCTCAGTACGACCGCAAGTGGGGCAGCTCACCAGGGAAGGACCGTGCTCCCGCAAGCGCAAGCTCTTCAGTATCTCGTAGGCGGCATAGACCTCATCTCGAGGATTTCCGGTGAGGGAAACCCGGAGGGTGTCTCCCAGCCCCTCATACAGGAGAATGCCCAACCCCACCGCGCTGCGGACCATGCCCTGACGGGGAGTGCCGGACTCGGTAATGCCGATATGCAGGGGATAGGGTATTCGAGAAGCTATCTCCTGATAGGCCTGGACGGTGGTCGGCACGTCGAAGGCTTTCAGGGACACCTTTATCAAATCGAAGTCCAGGTTTTCCAGTATCCGAATGTGTCTCAGGGCAGCTTCCGCCATCTGCTCAGGAATGGACAGCCGG
>JAQULX010000190.1 GCA_028718465.1 Dehalococcoidales bacterium
CTACGAAAGATTATAAACTCACCGTCAGCCATATTACGGCGTCCTGTAACGGATCACTCGAAGAGGGGCTGAAGTTTGCGGACGTATTATTCAATAAAGCTGTCTTCCCTTATACAGACCTGGGCAATGCGGAGCGGCTGTATTTTAAGTTCGGCGATTGCTTCAGGTGGGTGACTGAGCGGCAGCGCTTTATTATCTGGACCGGGCATGTGTGGGAGTATGACACGCCGGACCATACCGGTATGCTGAAACTGGCAAAGGCCACTGTAAGGGATATCGTCAAAGAGCCGGATGGACCAGGTGATAAAGGGTATGAAAACAAAATCAAGCACGCTTTGTCCAGTGAGTCCGGGAAGCGCCAACGGGAAATGCTAAATCTAGTCAAGGCTGAAGGGGACATTACCATCAGCATCAATGACCTGGATAAAGATATTTACCTCTTTAATTGCCAGAATGCTACTATCGACCTGAGGACCGGGCAGGCCAGGGCGCAAAACAAAGAGGATTTGATAACCATCATGGCCCCGGTGGATTATGACCCGGCTGCCGGATGCCCCAGGTGGGAAGAATTCTTAAACCTTATTCAGAATAACAGCCAGGCTATGATTGTCTATCTTCAGAAGATCTCCGGTTATTGCCTGACCGGGGATACCAAAACAGACATTATCCCCTTCTGTCACGGCATGGGCGGAAACGGTAAGAGCACCTATTGGGCGGTGATCCGGGATAAGGTCATGGGGTCTTATGGGTATGAAGTGGATCCGGACGTATTCCTGGTAAATAATCAAAAGTTCAAAGACAGCGGACAGCGGGAGGAGCTGGCCAATCTTTACGGAAAGCGCCTGGTGACCGCCACTGAAATTCCGGAAGGACGGCAACTCACCACCAGTCTGCTGAAGGCTATCTCCGGCGGAGAGTCTATTCACGGTGATAGAAAATATGAGCGAGGCGTCACTTTCAAGCCTACGTTCAAGGTGATTCTATCCGGCAACAACGAGCCGGTTATCAAAGATAATACAGACGGATCATGGCGCCGGCTGAAGAAGATCCCCTTCACCGTCAAAATACAGAATCAGATTGACGGCTTCGAAGATACTTTCAATGATGAACTCCCCGGCATTCTGAATTGGCTTATTGCAGGCTGTCTGTTGTGGCAACGCGAAGGGCTGAAGGACCCGCAAGAGGTAATCGAGGCCACGGCTGAATACCGCAAAGACCAGGACCTGATTGCTCAATTCCTGGAGGACTGTTGTATCCGGACACCGGACGCAGAGGTCACCAAGAAGGACTTTAAGGCAGCATACCAGAAGTGGTGCACCGAATCATCTATTAAGGCCATGAGCGACAAAGAGCTCAAGCAGCGTCTTCAGGTATTCGGCATTAAAGATGGCTTTAATAGCACGAAAACAGCCAGGGTGTGGACCGGGGTAAGACTCAGGGATTTAACGGACAGTACGGACAGCACCGGACAGGAAATTCCTAAAAGTCCTCACGAGGGCGAAAATCTGAGAACCTCTAAGGAAAATGCTGTCCGCTCCTGTCCGTGGGAAGCTAATTACGGACAGGACAGCGGTCCGGATGACAATTTTTCCGCCGTCCCTCCGGACAACCCCGACAAGCCGGAGTCCTGTAAACCGCCATGCAATCTATGTCCTTGGTGGGGGAAGATGCCGGACGGCAAATTCGACTGTACCAACCCGGAGGTGCACCAGTGAGTATTAATCCTGGTCGACCGTGCGCTTACCCTGGGTGTAGGCACCAGGCCGCTGCCGGCAACTACTGCTCGGAGCACAGAAAGAGACTCCTCCGGGCAGCGGACCATGGCCAGAGAAACTCAGCGAAACGAGGGTATAGACGATGGTAGAAGCGAACTCCGGTAGCAAGTTTGGAGCAACAACAGACTCAGAGCTGGTTTACCCAGCCTCAATGACAGCGGATTATGCATCCGTTAGCAGTAAGTATTTCTTAAGAAATAATTATTTTTAGGGAAGTAATCAATCATGAAAAATTACGAATTTATACCTTCGATGAAAGAGAAAAAGGAGGACAAATCATGGCTTCGGCATGCCCTGGGCCCTTTGAGAAAAGTTATCCGGGAAGATGACGAGGATGGCGGCAGAACACATAATCAGACGGCAATAAAACGTGAGGAGCCATCTATTCGCAGCCAAACGATTATTAAGCGCGACGGCCCCTCAGTTCGCGACCGGACCCGGATAAAGTCAAATGACCAGCTTTACTGGGGCACTAAAGGTTGAGTTGATCAAATTATTTAATAATTTCTGGAGGTGTTTCAATGGCACTTGAAGATATCGGATGCAGAGCAGTTGTCGAAGGACTGGATAAATTCAAAAGCTCCTTCGATCAGATGAACCAGAAGACCCAGGAATATGTCAACAAGACAGCTGAGGGGATGGCTAAAGCGCAGGCTTCCATTGATAAGTTTGCTCAGTCGATCGGCACGTCATCAACAAGAATTGGAGTAGCTTTAGCCGCTGCCGGCGCCGCGATAACCGGCGTCATGGCGCTCAGTGTAAAAGCGATCGTGGCTGAGCAGGCCGGGATTACAAACCTGGCCACGGCCTTAAAAGCCGTTGGGGTTGAGTACGATGAAGTTAAAGAATCGCTGGAGGAATTGATAGCAGTCCAGCAAGCGAAGACGGCTTTTGCCGATGACCAGCAGAGGGAGGCGTTTAGCGAGCTTATTTCTATCACTGGAGATTACAATGCATCGCTCCGGCTCTTGCCGCTGGCAATGGATTTGGCCCGGGGCAAAAACATGGATCTTGTTTCAGCTTCTATGCTTCTAGGCCGCGTGCAAACCGGCAATATGGAGCTCCTGGCTCGTTATGGCATTCAGGTCCGCGAAGGCGCGAATGCCACGGAAGCCCTGGCAATGATCCAAGAGCGGTATGGAGGCAGGGCGGAGGCTTACGGAAAGCAAGTGGCCGGAGCTCTGGACAATATCAAGAATAATGTCGGAGATCTAAGCGAGACAATCGGCACGCACCTGGAACCGGTTATCGGCGCCGCGGCGAAAACGGTTAATACAATAATTGTCGGCCTCAAGGACTGGATGGAAGTACACCCGATGTTGTCGAAGGCGGTCGTCTTCACCACGTCAGCCCTCGGGCTTCAACTGGCAGCTATGGGAACGTTAATTCTGACCTTGCCGGTATTAACGACTTTGAATGCGAGCCTTGGAGCTGTGATGAACGGTACTGCTTTTGCCACTGCCAGGACTACAGCTTCCCTTCTGGCGCATGCCACTGCTCACACGATCGCAGCAACCGCGACGAAGGCCGCAACCGCTGCCATGTGGGCTTTCAATGCCGCTATGAACGCTAACCCCATCGGAGTTGTCGTTATGGGAGTCGGTCTTCTGGCGGCTGCCTTCCTCGGTTTGCAGAACCAGGCAGCCGAATCATCCAGGAAGACCCGCGAAGAGTTAGACAAGCTGGCGGAAGCTGCACGTAAGGCCAGGGAGGCAAATTATGGGTTGCTTACCATGGGACCTCCCGGTATGAGCGAAGCCGAAAAGAAAGCTTCCGCCGAATTTATAAAGGCGGTTGAGGCGATAAGAAAGAAATATGAAGATGTGATTGCTGCATGGAAATACGCTCAGACCGATGCCGGCAAGCTGGGCTTGACCATGGAAGACCTTACTCATTATCTGCTAAAGCACGGTATGGCGGTTGCCGACATTGAGAATGCTTATGCAAAATTCGGCGAGGATGTGAACAAGGTTGCCAGAGGGCTGGGCCTGGACCTTCGGGAAATAGCCGCAGATATTGAACTCACCACGGACAAGATGGTATCGAATATTGAGGAATACACCAGCAATCTCAAGAAGACTGAGCAGGATATTGTTGACACCAGGAAGGATAGCCTGGATAAGCAATTACGAGCGGAATCTGAAGCTCATCAAACCCGGCTGGATAATCTGGATAAGGAATACCGGCAAACCATCCGGACCATTGATGACACGCTCAATGCCAGGCTGGAAGCCTACAATGCCGACATTGCCGCAATTGATGAAGAACTCCGGGCCATAGAGAGCGCGGAGAAGGCGAAACTGGACGCCCGGAAAAAAGCCGATCTTGAGGCCGCTATCGCCACTGAATACGACCTCAAGCGTAAAGCCGACCTTAACGCAGAGTTAAATGATCTCATCCTCCAGTCTGATGATAAAAAATGGCAGGAGCAGCGGAAGCTTGAGCTTCAGGACATGATCGAAGCTGAATCCGATGCTGAAGTCAGGGCCTATATGGAGGCCGAGCTTCAAGATTACCTGGTTAAACTTGATGCACTGACTAAAAAACAGGAGCTCGAGAATCAGAGAAAAACCCTTCAGGAAAAGATTGCCGAAGCTCAAAAATACGCAGAATCGGAGCGGCAAAATGCCCGGGATACCTATGAATACAAATTGGAGCTGGAGAATCAGGCATATAAAAGCTTCACGAAAGACATACAGGCCCGGAAAGAAGCGCTTGATGCTGAGCTTAAAGAGACCCTGGCCCGTTATGATGACGACCTGGAGGCGTTCAAGAGGGCTTCAGCCGATAAATTGAGAGACACTGAAGCATTTGTTCAGTTATATAACACCATGCTTGATCAGTTAAAGAACAAGACCGTCACAGTCACAACAGTTTACCGGACTGTAAGTGGCGGCTCTCCCGCGAGTTACGATCCCGGCATATATCCGCTTGCTGAAGGCGGCAAGGTCCGGGCCCGGCCAGGTGGCACACTGGGGATACTGGCAGAGGCAGGAGAGGATGAGTATGTGATACCTCAGAGCAAAGTGTTTTCATTCATCGGGAATATGCTCAGCCGGCTGGCCACGCCTTCAGGTGTGTTCTCTCGGTCTTATGCTTCCCCTTCGGTAAGGATGGCACCTATGGGCGGCGGAATTTTGAACAGCCATAATAGGACTATTAACTACAATGTGAACGCCAGTTATTCCAGATCTCAATCGCCTGTATCTTTAAGACACGATCTGGAAGCGATAGCAATGATGGCAAGGGGTTAGGATCTCAATTAATAGGAGTCTGGAAAGTGGATATACAACAGAAGGCAACAGAATACAACCGCTGCAAAGCACTGAAAAGGAACGGGCAGCCATGTCAAGCCCGCGCCTTAAAGGCTAGTGAATTTTGTTTTTCGCACGATCCGGCTTTATCAGAAAAAAGGGACCAGGCCCGGAAAGCTGGCGGTAAGAACAGCGCCAAGATTGCACGCCTGCGCTCTTTGATACCCCCTCGCCTGGTTAGCGTTTATGATGCTCTGGAGAAAGCCCTGAAGGAAGTCCACGACGGAACGCTTGAGCCAGGCAAAGCTACTGCAATGGCGACCGTAGCCAGGGCTATGGTGTCTGTTTTAACCGGCGGCGAGCTTGAGGAACGCGTCAGGAAGATCGAAGAATCTATAGGAGAGGGATAATGGCATTAGATGAGAGGCTAAAGCGACTGGAGAAGATTGCCAAAAATGAAAGTCTGAGAAATGCGATGACGGAAGAGATCAACCGTGTAATCACAGGAGTGGCCAGCACGTTTCTTGAAGTAAACGGGATTGCTGACCCCGAAAAGAGACGGCGGCAATTTGCTGTTAAATTCCGCGACTTTCTGGATAATAACTTTCCGGATTCTTTTCCTCGGGAATGGAAAATATAAAAATTTGTAATTTGGGGGGAATATCAGAGTGAATCAAGATTTAGTGACCACTTCGAAGGGTGTAGTGTTCCGGGTTAAGAAATCTCCGCCAGTCGTCTTCAGGGCTGTTGTTCAGCAGTGGGCCGAAAGGGCTCCAAAGGCACCGGTAATTCTTAGCATGGAAAAAGACAGGGAGGAAGAGAACCCGGCTGATCCGGCTTACCTGGAAGCGAAGGCCCGGCATGAAGAGGGCTGCAATATGGCCCTCATGGATGCGGCAATTCTCCTATGCACCGCGGTTGAGAACGTGCCCGATGATGTTAACCGGCCCGAGGACACCGACTGGCTGGAAGATTTAGAAATCATGGGTATTGCGCCGGGGCCGGGAAAGAGGGAACGCTATCTCGCGTGGGTCAAATATTATGCCGCTCCCGATGAGTCCGACATGGTGATACTCAGCG
>JAQULX010000191.1 GCA_028718465.1 Dehalococcoidales bacterium
GTCAACTGCTTTTGCGTCGACCTTAGTAAAATAGTCTATAAAATACTCTTTATACTCTTCTATACCTTTATCAACACCAACCTGAACATCGGGCGGTAAACGGTTCCAGGCAGCCTTGCTCATAATGATTGGGGAACAACCCCTGTTGATGGGATTCCAGATGGCATACTTGCAGACTTCAAAAAATTTCTGCTGTAAATAGTTACTATATCCTGTGTATACCCCATCAATAGTGCCTCTTTCCAAAGCCATATAGACATCGGATGATGACATGGCTACCGGAGAGGCCCCTAAATTTGTAAGCCAATTACGCATAGTGGGATTGGATGCCCGGATTTTGGCACCCTGTAATCCGGCTATATCCTGAATATTTTTTTTCATGAAGAGATTCATAGCTGGAGTGGAATTGAATGCTAGAACCTTAAAATTATCAAATTCTTTTTGATATCCCAATTTGAGGAGTTCCCAATCAGTGTGTACTCTAATGGCTCTATCGTAGAATCCTAACATTGGCATCTCAAGTCCCATAAAGAAAGCAAAACTTTGCGGAACATTGCCTGGAGTACAGTTAGCTATATCTGCAACACCGCCATTTAGCAGGTTTATAAAATCCGCAGCTTTGCCCAATGATTCAGCATGGTAGTAGGTTATCTTGACCTGCCCTCCGGTATTCTCCTCAATCAGATTACCAAGTACCTCACCAAGCTGGGCATCCTCCATAATTGGGGTATAATGGTCAATATATTTAAATTCATATACCTTGTTAGTGGTTGGAGAAGTAGGAGAATTGTTAGTATCTGCAACACTTGTTACAGACGCAGGTGCTTGAGTTGTATCAGCAACTGTGGTAGGAGCAGAAGTCGTGGGAGTGTTGGGCGATGCAGTAGAACATCCGGTAAGGATAGTAAGTGCCATAATAATGAAAATTACCAGAATACTCACTGAATTAATTGATCGATTCATTGTTAAATATTCCTCCTTTTCAATTTGATATGAATTCATCTTGCAATCTATTCTGCTGAATAAGTAGAACCTTAATTATTATGGTGAATAAAACCGCTTTAGCTTAACTCGAGCATCCGAAATAATAATTTGCCAGTATACTTTAGCTCTATTCCAGTTACCCTCTCTTTCCCATGCTCAGGTTTATTCTTTAACCTTCTCTTAAACCGCCATCTATTGGTCCAGACCTTGCCTGGGTAAAACTGATATTTCGATCTCTACAATATTGAGCCAACTCCCATTTTCCGTTAGACGCATTCATCAGTATTTAGGATCGCTCAATTCTCCCCACTGCAGTTTCTCCCTTGCGGGTCATTTGCTCCAAATCTCGACGTCCATCTTCACTTAAATTGATAATGTACTTAATTCTCTGAGCTGGTCCCCCAAAACTGGACAGGTTGTTAAGGTGGAAAACTGCTCCTAAAATAGAGAAAGAAAAGGAGCAAAGAATTGAAAGTGAGCCTCCGCAAACACAGTCCGGCCTTTAAAGCCAAAGTAGCCCTGGAAGCACTCCGTGGCGAGAAGACCATCGCCGAGATCGCCAGCCAGTATGAAGTCCATCCCAACCAAATAATGCAATGGAAGAAGATTCTGGCGGAGGACGCCGCCGGTCTCTTCGAGAAAGGCCAATCCAGCAAGCCCCAGGATGAGAAAGCCCTGATCAAGAAGCTGTATCAAGAGATTGGTCAGCTGAAGGTAGAAAAGGATTTTTTAGAGGACAGCTTGGGTCGTATGGGCTAAAGCAGCGGCGCCAGGCTATTAAACGAAAGCATGCCCAGCTTTCTATAAACAAACAGTGTCAGTTGCTGAGATTGAGCCGATCCAGCCTGTACTATCAGCCAGTGGGACCCTCAGAGGCAGACTGCCAGGTCATGAAACTGATTGACCGACAATACCTGGAGACTCCCTTTTATGGAGCTCGCAAGCTGGCAGTCTGGCTGAAAGGTAAGGGACAGACTGTCAACCGGAAACGGGTCCGCCGCCTGATGCATTTAATGGGACTGAAAGCGATCTACCGGAAGCCACGGACCAGTAAACCGGGATCAGGACATAAAATCTATCCCTACCTGCTGAGGGGTCTTACCATCAGCAGGCCTAACCAGGTCTGGGCCGCCGATATTACTTACATCCCGATGCAGAAAGGGTTTCTGTACTTGGTGGTGATCCTGGACTGGTACAGCCGCCGTATCCTGGCCTGGCGGTTATCCAACAGCCTGGAGAGTGATTTCTGTCTGGAGGCTCTCCGCGAGGCTTTACAGAGGGGGCAACCCGAGATCTTCAATACCGATCAGGGCAGCCAGTTTACCGCAGGGGAGTTTATTGCCTTATTGGAAAGCCGGGGCATCCGGGTGAGCATGGATGGGTCTGGCAGTTATGGTGACAATCTGTTTGTGGAGAGATTCTGGAGAACATTGAAATACGAGGAGGTCTATCTGAAAGCCTATCAGGATATGCAAGAGGCTAGAGCTGAGATTGGCAAGTATATCCGGTTTTATAACAGGGAACGGCCCCATCAGGCTCTGGGATACCAGACTCCGGCTCAGGTCTATTCTACCGGACCTGTTGCAGTTGTTAAAGAACGTATGCTAATATCGGGGAAACAATCCCCAAGCATTTATACTTCGGGAAGGATTGCAGGTTTACACCTTAATCTGGAGTGATTCCTGTCCTAACATTGGGGTCCACCTCACTCATTCCCTCCTCCCAGATAGTTTCATTCTCATTCCATCTGAGAGAAGTCTAATTAGTCACCTTTATCATGGTAATGTAGTATCTGATTATAAACTACCCTATTATTCCAAAAGAGTAGTTATCTCTCTAATATCCTTGACTTTCTCAAGATTTAAAACACTATCAACTAACTTATCTAGCGTGTTTGCAGAAAGAGGCTTCTTAGAGTAGCGAGCACAATCCTTAAATTTCGCGATCAATTCGTCCGTACTCAGGGGATTCCTGATATTACCTCTTAAGATTTCTGTAGCAGCACTGTAAATCTGCCCATCCTGAGTCTTAATAGCTACCCGTGAAGCGAATGTCCCCAGGTCGGAGTCGAGTTGAAATCTCACTTTCCTGGCTATTGCTAAAATTTCGGGATCTTTCAGGCTATCCGGCAGGAAATGGGCAATCTCTACGCTTCGATGTTTGAGGACTACCCCAATAATAAAGGGAATGGCTGCTTTAGCCGTAATACTGGTGGTCGGCTTCTGCTTGATCTCAGCAGGGAAAAAGAGGTCTTCCGCCATCTTATTACCATGAATGACGATATCCTCAACATTGTCCGGCTTTAAATCATATTTAGTGATAGCATCCAAAACGGATTGAATAAAAGTGTGGGTTACATGGCAAGATGGCCAGAGTTTAAAGCCAACTTCAGACCCTCTGAAATGATTTCCCAGATCCGCCGTGAGAACTTTAAGATTGATATTATCCTGATAATAGACATTGAAGAAGATTTCGATGGCATCCTTGCAGGAATTCATCCCCTTACTGGCTAGCAAAGAACAAAGCAATCCTTCCCTGTTACTGAAGCCGTCTCTAATCGCCCTTAGATCAGAACCGAACAGGCCTTTGGTGACCCCTGATACACGGTTCAAGGCTAATCCAAGGGCGTTGATCATCTGATCCTCAGATAAACCCAGTAGTTTCCCGGCGGCAACTGTAGCCGAAAAGACACCGAAGGTAGTGATCTGGAAGAAAGGATAATCTGATAGAACATTTCCTTTAGGAGTTGAGGACATTCTGATGTTTAGGTCGTTACTCAATGCCACTGCAGTAATTAGATCCCTTCCATCAGAATGGCTGACTCTCTCTGCTGTGGCTAAAGCCGCTGGGAAACACGATCCAGTGGGGTGAGTGACTGGATTTTCCAAACCTACACAATCATCGAAGTCTATAGCATGAGTCAGGGAGCCATTCACGAAAGCGGCGACCCAGCAGGGAGCCTTACCACCGAAACCTATCAGGGTGCTCTCCGTTTTGCCTCCAGCTTCAGCCATTAATTCATAAACTATCTCACAGGTACTGACCAGTGTAGTTGGCGGAAGCATTACTCCCAGTGTATCCAGGATGCTTCGCTTGGTGGCCTCAATAGTCTCCTTCGATATATCCTCAAACCGTGTGTTGACTATATTCCGTGCCAAAGCTTGGGTACTCAATATTCGATGCCTCCATATCATTGCTTTCCTGGTAGTGTTTTTTCATCGTAGCGTATTGATTAAGAAAATATAACTATTCTCGTTACGGTTTAAGTAAGTTGTAACATTAATATATTCCGGGAATAATCAATGCACCGGCATTGAACGCTGTTGTGATGTTAAGGAACATTCTCAGCTTAATCATACTCTGTATTCGTTCCCATTTTTCTTAAAGCTGGAATGGGAAAGCATCCCTAAGCCTGTTTCCTGGCATGAACAAAAGGCGATGTTTACCAGGAAAGCTATTGATATTATATTTAATCAACAAAGTATGAAAGCCATATTACATATGTTACAATGATATTGATCTTTTAATATATTATTTCGATCATTTTATCAATCTAATGTGTCAACTGGATTGTCATATTGTTTTATCTATTACGAAATAGATGATAATTCCCCTATAAAGCAGGTATTATTCCCCAAAATACATGTTAAGATAGGTATTATGAAAAGACTAAAACCAGAAGATTTTAAAGAAAACTTTCCAAATGAGGAGTTTTGCGAGGAGTGGCTAAAAAACCGGTTATATCCAGATGGAATTAGTTGCCCCATATGTAAAAAAATAACCAAACATCATAAGTTATCTAAACGACACTGTTATTGTTGCGATTCCTGCGGTCATCAGGTTTATCCCACCGCGGGGACTATTTTCTACCGGTCCGCAATTCCTTTGAAAATCTGGTTTGAGGCTATATCAAAAATATCAACATCAAGAAGGCGTATTTCTGGAAGAGGTATTCAACGAGAATATGGAATAAAATATAAAACAGCCTTGCGAATGGCTAATAAAATTAAAGGCTTCCTTCAAGAAAACAAATTATTAAAAAGTAAAGAAAAAACTAATGAAGAAAATATAGACCATAAGAGAGTCAGCGATATCATTCTCAATATAACACCTAATTTCAAAGAGGGGTCTTTACTTAAAGGTAGTAAAGAAGCACATGCAAGACCATTTTTTAGTAAAAGGGACCGCACGGCCAGATTGCTGAAGATTCAGATGCTGCTGTGTCAAAATCCTCAGGGTCTGGGGATAAAAGAGATTGCCGACAGGTGTTTTATCAGCAACAGGACGATCTACCGTGACCTGAGAGCATTAGAATTTGAAATGAATATTCCCATCTGGCAAAATGGGAACAAACGCGGGATTGTTGAAGGTTACTTCTTGCCTCCTATTAATATTACTCTGGCTGAAGCGACAACCCTGTTCCTGGCAGTAAGGCTGATTCAAAATTACTTCATAGAATATGATCCCAATATCGCTTATTTATTTTCAAAATTAAACACCATAACTCCGGAACCCCTCAAAAACGATATTCAACACATTCTGGAATATCTGGAAAAACAGCCGCGTGACTTAAGAAAGGTAAGAAATTTTAACACGCTTATCAATGCCTGGTTGTCCCGACACAAGGTGAAAGTCATCACTCAAGCCCATCATTTTGAGGAACCCGTGGAGCGTGTCATCGACCCTTATTTGATCGAACCCTCCGCCATTGGCGGAGGCACCTATGTCATTGCCTTCTGTAATCTCAGGAAAAAGGTCTATGCTTTTAGAATAGAACATATACTTGGTGACATCATGATGCTGACGGATACCTATGAAATACCTCCTGATTTCAATGTTTTTGATTATCTGGATTCAGCCTGGGGCATTCAACCCGACCAGGAGTTACAATCTATAAAGCTGCGTTTTAATCCCAGAATCAGCCGGATTATTCTGGAAGAGGGAAGGAACGTACACTCCACACAAATCAATGAAGTACAACCAGACGGCTCACTAATAATGTCATTCAAAATTCGGGACTATATTCATATCCGCAACTGGATAATGGGGTGGGGAGACGATGTAGAAGTAATCGAGCCGGAAGATCTCAGAATT
>JAQULX010000192.1 GCA_028718465.1 Dehalococcoidales bacterium
TTTTGCCGGGCGACCCCATTTACATGCTGATGAGCATGACCGAAGTATCCAGTGCCTCGCTAGAGAAAAGTGAAGAGATAAGACGCGAGTATGGACTGGATCAGCCGATTATGGTCCAGTATTTCAATTGGCTGGTCAGTGTTTTCCATGGGGATTTCGGCATTTCAATAGTGCAGAAGCTTCCGGTTCTGAGCATGGTAAAATCAGGTTTTCCCATAACACTCAATCTGGCCCTGCCGGCTTTTATCATCAGCATGCTGATCGGAGTTCCCGCCGGCATTATTTGCGCCATCCGGCGGGGAAAATTTATCGATACGCTGGTGACCGTAATTGCTAACATAGGTATTACCATACCGGTATTCTGGTTGGGAATCATGCTCATTTATCTGTTTTCCACATATTACGGCTGGCTGCCTGTCCAGGGATATGTATCACCTTTTGAAGACCTTGGCGATAATATCCAGCACCTTATCCTGCCGATATTTTGCCTGAGTATTTTCCCTCTCGCCGCCACGGCGCGTCAGGCCAGATCGAGTATGCTGGAGGTGATGCACCAGGACTATATTCGCACCGCCTGGTCGAAGGGGTTGCGGGAGCAAGCGGTAGTCCTGAAACACGCTTTAAAAAATAGTTTCATTCCTGTGCTTACTCTGAGCGGAGTGTTGCTCAGCTATGCGATAGGCGGGTCGGTCCTGGTAGAGATGGTCTTTAATATCCAGGGTGTCGGGCGAATGCTGGTTAATGCCGTGATGGGCCATGACTATCCGGTAGTACAGGGTTTTGTTCTATTTATTGCGATTATGGTACTGTTTATAAATATTTTGGTGGATATTTCCTATGGTTGGCTGGACCCGAGGATCAGATATGAATAAAAGAGATATTCTGGTTTCTACAGGTGATACAGTTATAGAGTCAATTCCGGAATCACATCGTACCCGCGAGCTGGAGCGGTTCCGCAGGATATTTTTGGGAAGGCCGGTGGTTATATTCGGTCTGATGGTGATATTTCTGCTGGTGATAGCAGCCATTTTCGCTCCCTGGCTGGCCCCTTATGATCCTTACAAACAGGATTTGGATCAGGCTTTGCTTCAGCCCGGCCTTGATCATCTTTTGGGTACGGATTCCCTGGGAAGGGATACTCTCAGCCGTTTAATCTTCGGTTCCAGGAATGCCATCATGGTCGGCGCCGTGTCCGTCGGCATTGCCTCCATTTTAGGTATGATTATCGGTCTGATTGCAGGATACCTCGGAGGCTGGGTGCGCTCGATTTCCATGAGATTGATCGATACCCTTATGTGCTTCCCGATGATTTTACTGGCTCTGGTCATTGCAGCTCTGCTAGGGGGCGGCCTCCGTAACGTAATGATTGCATTGGGAATATCCCTGCTGCCCGGGTATGCCAGATTAATGTGCGGCCAGGTCATGTCTATTAAAGAAAATGATTATATAATGGCCGGTCATGCTACCGGGGTTTCGGCGATGCGATTAATGTTCCGGCATATTTTCCCGAACTGCCTGCCTCCGCTGATTGTGCTGATAACGATGCAGATAGGAGCGGCTATCCTTGCGGAAGCCGGACTGAGCTTTATCGGGGTTGGCATTGAACTCCCGGCGGCAGCTTGGGGGTCCATGGTCAACAGCGGACGCGTCCACTTGCTGGATAATCCTATTCTGTCTTTTGCCCCCGGAGTGGCCATCATGCTGGTAGTATTTAGCTTCAATATGGTCGGGGATGGATTGAGAGACTATCTAGACCCGAGGCTGAGAGGCCTTCTTTAGAATCCCAAATACGGGAAATGAATATACCTGAGGAGAATACCTGAGATGAGTAAAGATTGTGTTTCCATTCCTGAGATAGAATTCAGCAACGGAGTCCCGCTGGTCCCGAATGTCTGCCCGGTGATCTTGTTAAGCGGTTCGGACTATGACATGGGATATCAATATACACAGCAGCTATGCCAGATATTTGGATCGTGGATACTGGAGAAGCAGCAGCGCCAGCTGGCCGGTAATGAAATTACTGATCTGAAGGCTTACCAGTCTCATCTGGAGAAACATACGCCGGAATTTATGGACATATTCAGAGGAATGGCTGCTGCGGCGGCGGATGCGGGCATACCTGTAACCTTTGATGAAGTACTGGCCAACCATACCCTGGACTTCGGTGGATATCCGGTCTTTCCGGACATCCATCCTGCCGCGGAACAAAAGGAGAATACCAGGGGTGACGACTGCAGTGGCTTTGCCGCCTGGGGAAGCGCTACCAGAGAAAGAAAGCTTATTTGCGGCGCCTCGGCTGACCATGATACTCGGACGGAACTGGTGGTTATGGTACTCCCGGAGAAGGGCAATAAATATATATACCGGACGAGTCACCCTGCCACTCACAGCATTCACCCGGGTATGAATAATCGGGGACTGGCATATGTCCACCATGGTTCGGGTTTATACGGCAAGGATGAACCCGGGACCGGTGTTCCGGATATTCTTTCAGCACAGCACACTCTGCGGTTTGCCAGTAATGCGGATGAGGCTTCGGAGATGCAGTTGGCCTATCCCCACGGTATTCGCGCGTCTGGCCTCTGGGCGGATAAGGGCGGCAGGGCCCTGGTTCTGGAGTGCCGGAATCCGCAAACAGTGAGAAGACCCGGAGACAACGGTGAGCGTGACTTCCTTTACGTCACTAATAATTCTCTGAACCCGGACCTGAAACATTTATTGGAAAACCATTTTGGTTGGGAGCTTCTTTATATTCCTCACGGTGGCTGGAACACCGACGATATGAACTCGGTGCGCCGGAACCTCTGCATGTGGAATGCCCTGCATAATTATCACGGCGATATCGATCTGGATTTCGTCAAGATGCTATGGCGTTTGCCGAGCCGACCACCGGATTATCCCTCCCTCGAAGAAGCAGAAAACGCTCTATACCGGACTAAAGGTCTGGGGTGGGATACGCATATCAATAACCTGGCCAACGGAATGGTAGGAATAATGCAGCCGGACGATGGTGATAAGGGCTTATATCACGCCTGCGCGGGGCCTGCCGGCCGGCAGGCTGAGCCGCTGACGGCAGGATGGCACTACTATCCCATAAAAGCTACTCACACTTTCTTCGAAATACAACTGGCTGCCAGTCCGGTTGAGATAGCTGGCGCCGCCAGGATGCGCGCTAAGTATGATCTCTATGATGCTAATCGGGAGCTGAGAAAGCTGACCTGTAGAGATGTCCCCTATGCATCCCTGGATGCTATATTCAATCAGGCCGCCACCGAAATACAGAAAGGTGAGTATTATCTGGGACTCAATAAAGGCGCCAGCGGCAGCGCATCGGTCTGCTATCTGGCAAAGGCAGTGAGGGCTTTTACCAGATGTCAGGCATATGCAAGGCAGGTCTTCGAGTCTCTGATACCCCCGGCATCCAAACCCACCGATATCGGCCTGGGGGAGTGGTTTGGTGAAGGGGGAAAATGGGAGAGCTATCCATCCCGTTAATTTGCCCTGAAGAGGTAGAACGGGGAAATAATATTTTCGAATAAAGAAAGGAGAATTGCAGTGGACCATACCGGATTCACACCTGCATCAGGAACAAAAAAGGCGGCATTGGGAAGCGGCTGCACGGAAGCCTTTGTTATCGGGTTAACTGCCTTGACGGGAAATATGAATGGACAGTGTGTAGATAGCCAGCCGGGCATGTGGCCGGGCTTCATCAGGTTAGTTACTCCTGAAAAGGGGAACAGATACCTCATGGTCGGTGACGACGGTTTTTTTGGCCTGCTGAATGAAAAAGGAGTGGCCTTGTCCGGGGGATTTCGGCCCGCCCGGGCATTCCCTCCGTGCCCGGGCAACCCGGAATACCGTACTCATGCCGAGAGGCTGAGAATAGCTAACAGCGCCGTGGAATTCGTGAAGGATTGGTCGGAAGACTATACCCGGTATGGGAGTCCAATGGGCAGTAACTGCACTCTGGTTGTCGACACTAAAGAAGGCTACTGCCTGGAAGGAGCGAATTTTGTATATGGAGATCCGGCGAACCACGCTGTCCACGGCCCGATGACCGACCAGGTTTTCGTCTCCGGCAATTTCTTTATTTCCAGGAGGCTGAAAGCCCAGGCCGAGGCAGGTATAGGCGCCGGTTATAACCGGGCCAAGAGGTTGTGGAAGCTGCTCATAGACCGGCAGTATGACTGCTGCGTGATGCATCCGTCTCCACCTTCGCATGGAGGAGGCATTACCCTGCCCTATTTTATGAAGTGCTTGAGGGATCATGGTAATGTTTCTCCAGAAGAAGGCCGGATGAGTTGTTACCTGGCGGAGGAAAGAGGAGATGAGGCCTTGTGTTGTCACGGCATATTCGAGTACACCACCAATGCCTTCTTCGCCGTTGCCCGGACGGACCATACGGATTTGTTTAGCTGTGAATGGATCACGCCGAACCAGCCGTGCATGTCGCCATTTTTACCTGTATATATCGGTATTAATGAGGTCCCCAGGGCATTGGGAACAACCGAAGCTTTTGAGCTGTTTGAGAACTTACGGGCAGCCCTCGATTGCCACCCGGAATACCGGGAACAGATTACTCAGCACTGGACGCTTTTTGAGATACGCACTGTTGAGGAAAGCTACTCCCTGGAGCTCCAGGCTGCCAGGTTTGCCGATGATGGAAACATAGAAGGAGCCAGAAGGCTCTTGACCGGGTTCGTCACCCAAAAGACTGATATAGCTATGGCAGTGGGCCGCCAGATGCTTGAATTTCTTAACGGCCTGCCGATCCTGAGAAAAACAGCAGAGGCAAGCTCGTGTCGGATTAATAATTTGCCTTAATAAGGAGATTGGCCATGTCAGAAAATAACTTAAATTCAAATACTGGCGGTAACGCAAATATATTCACAGTGGAGTTTGATGTCAATCCTCATTCAACCGCACTGGTTATTATTGATATGCAAAAAAATGGAATTTGTGCGGATTTTGGCCTTGGCCGGATGTGGTTGGAAAATATTCCTGATCAGGCTGAATACTGGTTTTCGCGGTTGCGTACACTGGTAGTGCCTAATATTCAGAAACTTTTAATGTACTTCAGAGCCAGACAGTACAGAGTCATCTTTATCCGGGTGGGTCCTTATTTACCGGACGGGAGCGATATGATTGAACGCCGGCGTTTGCGTGAGGAGACTGCTAAACGCATGATGGGTCTCGACCGTCTTTTTAAATTGGGCAGCCCGGAACTGGAAATAATAGATGAGCTGAAACCTGTTGCCGGAGAGCTTGTCATCGACAAGAACTCAGCCAGCGCATTCAATTCATCTAACATCGACCAGTTGCTGCATAATCTGGGAATCGACAGCCTGGTCCTGACCGGAGTAGCTACTAATGCCTGTGTTGAAACAACAGCCCGTGATGCAGCTGACCGCGGTTACAAATGTATCCTGGTAGACGATGCCTGTGCTACTTTTCACGGTCAGGATGTTCATGATATGACTATGCGGAATTTCAGCGCATTGTTTGGAAAGGTCATGAAAACTGAAGGGGTTATTCAATCGTTTGACGGTAAATATCAGTAATTATTTAAACTTTTTGATGAGGATTTTTCAATGATGGAAAAAGTAAAGATAGATACCGGTTGGGTTTCCGGAATGGTTGCAGATGAGGCAGGCCGTAAAGTCCGAATATATCGAGGTATACCTTATGCTGCTCCTCCTGTTGGGGGACTGCGGTGGCGGTCGCCTCAACCGGCCGCCTCATGGACTGGTATACGTGAATGTCAAACTTACAGCAAAGCTCCCCCACAATCCTGGACACCGCTTCCGGACGCCTTTCCAACTGATGATCCCCGGCATACCCAGCGTATGATGGTGCCTCAAAGTGAAGACTGCCTGTATTTGAATGTTCTTACCCCGGCGGAAAAAGCCACCGATAAACTACCGGTGATGGTCTGGATGCATGGAGGAGGATTCAGGTTCGGCAGCGGTAATGAACCGCAATACAACCTGGCTCGATTACCTGGATCGGGGGTGGTACTGGTCAACGTCAATATGCGTCTCGGCCCGTTCGGCCTGTTCGCTCACC
>JAQULX010000193.1 GCA_028718465.1 Dehalococcoidales bacterium
TAAAAACATGACTTTTGTACGGTATCCGGCTATGCAAAACCGGGTTTTTATGGAATAAAATTGGCGCAAGACAACTTGAATTATCTGCGCCAAAGTGCAATCAAGAGATAAAACCGGCGGTCCCGGGGGGCTATTACAACAGCTCCATTTCCTTCAGTTCCTCACTGATGATCAGCCGCGGCTCGGTTAACTCCTGTACATCATCCGGAGTCCAGCCGGGAGCTACTTCTTTCAGTAGAAGACCCCCGGGCGTAAACTTGATCACGGCGATATCGGTGACAATCATATCCATGCAGTGCGGAGCAGTCAGAGGAATGCTGCACTGTTTGACTATCTTGGGCTTATTGTCCTTGGTAGTATGTTCCGTGGCTCCGATGATCCTTTTAGAGCAGAAAGCCAGGTCCATGCCCCCTCCGATGTTGCCGACGCCCCTGCCCGGGAACATCCAGTTGGCCAGGTCTCCTTTTTCGGATACTTCCAGTACCCCCAGAACGGAAATATCAATCCTCCCTCCGCGAATCATCATGAAGGAGTCGGCATGACTGAAGAAACACATGCCGGGTTTGGGATAAACATATTGACCTCCGGCGTTGGTCAAATCGATATCCGCGTAGGCGGCCATATCATCCTGGGTTACCACTTTCCCGAATCCCAGCGCACCATTTTCCGTATGATATGCCACCTGCATCCCTTCGGGGACGAAACTGGAGCAGAGCGTAGGGATGCCGATGCCGAGGTTGACTACCGCGCCGTCAAAAAACTCCCTGGCGATTCTCATGGCAATGGCTTCACGACTTAATCTCTCTTTTGTCATTTTAATTCACCTCTTCTTTAACCTGAAAGTCGGTCTCCAGATGCCGCGGGAATCCGGGGTCTTCAGTCACCTTGACGATCCGCTTCACATATATACCGGGTACTACGACGCAGTTGGGGTTGATCTCACCCGGAGCTACTATCTCATCCACTTCAGCAATTGTGATATCCGCCGCCATCGCCATCATGGGATTGAATTGCCTTTGTGTCCCGCGGAAGATCAAATTGCCCAGGGTGTCGGCTTTCCATGCCCGCACCAGGGCATAATCAGCCCTCAGACCGTATTCCAGGAGACAGGGCTTGTTATTAAAATACCTTTTCTCTTTGCCTTCTTCAATGACAGTCCCCGGGCCGGTGGGAGTATAAAAAGCCGGTATGCCGGCGGCCCCGGACCGGATTCTTTCTGCCAGAGTTCCCTGGGGAACCATTTCCAGCGTCACCTCTCCGGCCAGAATTTGCTTCTCTGCGTCGCTGGGTCTTTTGGGAGAGGTGGAGAAAGGGAAGGACGCAATCACTTTCTTGACCTGATGGTTCTGGAAGAGTATCCGGTGGTCATCGTAGTCCAGGGTCAGACCGATGCCGCCGGCGGTATTAGCGACGATGGTCAGGTCTTTCGCTCCCTGGTCGCGGAGGGCTTTGATCAGGAAAAAAGGAGTACCGCCGGGACCCGCAAAATTGCCGATGAAAATCACCGAACCGTCCCTGATGTCAGCCACAGCTTCCTTGAATGAACTGTATACCTTATTCACTGTCATATTGTCTCCTAATCTAAAATTAAACTTCGAAACAAAAAATCCAAAAGATAGTCACAACAATTTGTAACGAACAATATAAACGCCTGATTAATTTAGCCCCACCATGCTCCGTGGGGGGAGGAGTAAGGATTAAAGGTTAATAAATTTAGAAGGAGATATGAATTATAAAAATTTACATAATAGGTCCTGTCAGATTGGCTTCCTGAAGCAGCTTTAAAAGCTTGAGCAGGCGGACGTCACGTTCGCGGCACATTTCCGCTTCGCTCTTTCCCTCATAATCATAGAACCCGCGTCCTGCCTTGACTCCCAGTTCGCCCTTTTTGACCATTTCATTAAGCTTGACCGGTATATAGTCCACCGGGGTGCTTTGTCCGGACTGGGTAGTGGTCCTCGCACTGAGGTCTAACCCTCCGAAATCGATCCTCTGGCAGATGCCCACTACCAGCATCCGCAGCGCCAGACCCCAAATGGCGGCTTCATCAATATCTTTAGGAGAGAGATAGTTATTGTCCAGAAGCCAGTATACTTCTCTCTGAAAAGCTACCTGTAAACGGCTGACCAGGTATCCGGCGACCGGTTTATTAAAGATAATGGGCTTTTTGCCGATTCCCCGGAGTGTCTCTGTGACAATCCGGATGTTCTGCTCATCGGTTTGAGGGCCTTTGACGATATCTACCAGGGGGATGATCTGGGGCGGCGAATAAAAGTGGATGCCCAGGAGTTTTTCCGGCCGGGAGACCTGCACAAATTCAAAAATATTTAAAAAGCTGGAATTGCTGGCGAGTAAAGTTTTGGGAGGGCAGAGAACATCCAGTTTTTTAAATAGATCGCTCTTGGCCTCTTTGTTCTCTACGATGCACTCTATCGCCAGGTCAGCATCCCGGGCTGCCTCTTCCAGCGAGGCGGCCGGTTTGATGCGGCCAATGATAGGATCGATCTCCTCTTTTTTAACGAGTCCGGCCTCTACCATGGTCTCCAGACTGGACCTGATCAGGATGGCCGCTCTTTCCAGAGCTTGAGGGACCGTATCCTGTAAGGCGACTTCATAGCCTCCCTGAGCGAAAACCTGGGCGATCCCATGCCCCATTGTCCCTGAGCCGATAACCAGGACTTTTTTTATTTTGTTCATTTAACCCCTTTTTATATTTAGTCCGGTTTAGCCATGATCACCAGTATGGTTGCCGGCTTTGTGTTGCTGACCTGGAAGCTGCGCTCCTCCCCGTTGGCGATATAAATCATATCGCCAGGCTCAAGCTGGTATTCTTCGGTCTTACCCTTGACGGTGATCTTGCCTTCAATACAGAAATAAACTCTTTCAAGAGGAGATGCCGAGAACTCGGCACCGCCGCCCGGCAGGAAATGAGAAACTCCGAGATGCAGCCTTTTGCTGACGCTTTCAGGGTCGAGTTTACTAATGGACCAGTAATTAAAATGGCGCGGAGCGTCGTAGGGTTTGCCTTCCCCCACTTTAATAAGCTTCATATTACTCTCTCCTTCATTCTTAGAAACAACCGGTCGGCTGTTATAATGCGGATCTGCGTTAGTATCAGAATCGCCATAGACATACGGGTTGGGTATTGATATACCCAACCCGGGACAAGTTATCGAAGTGTGCTATTTCATTTCCACCGATGTCATCCTATGGCTGTCAAACCGCCGTCAAGATAAATGATCTGGCCGGTAATGAAATCGGACGCGGGAGAGGCCAGGAAAATGCAGGCTCCGACGATATCGATTGGCTGTCCGACTCTCCCCAGCGGGCAACTGGCCAGGAACCTCTTCAGCTTATCAGGGTCCTTCAGGGTCTGTTCCGAGAAACGCGTTGCCACCGTAGAAGGTCCGATGGCGTTCACATTGATCTTGTAAGGCGCCCATTCTGAGGCCAATGAGCGAGTGATCATATCGATTGCCGCTTTAGTAGCGGCATAGCCTTCGTTGCCTCCCCAGGCTGTAGCGCGTACCCCCCTGACTGAAGAAAGATTGATAACCTTGCCCTTTTTCCTTTCTATCATCACCTTTCCGAATTCACGGCATGTCAGCATAGTACCTCTGACGTTTATGTTGAACATGAAGTCCCAATCATTAACAGGAAACTCGGTAGCAGCCTTTTTCACGTTCACCCCGTGGGAGTTGACCAGGATATCTACCGTGCCGAACCTGGAGATAACCTGGTCCCTGAGCGCTGCAACGCTTTTTTCATCCGTAATGTCGAACTTGACGGGTGTGGCATCCGAGGTCTTGAATTTGGCCTGGATATCCTGGGCTACTTGCTCCGCCCTTTGTATATCGACATCGGCTATGACCACTTTCGCGCCGTATTCTGCCAGTCCGTTTCCCAGAGCTTCACCGATTCCACCAGCCCCACCGGTAATGACAGCAATCTGATTATCTACTCTGAAAAGATTTGCCATTTTCTGCCGCCTTATAGAATAATCATATTATTTACCCGGCACTGATTTGAGTCCGAAAAGTTTTCGCGCCTCATCAGGTGTGCAGGGTTCTTTTCCCAGTTCACGGGCTATTCTAACTATCCTGGCTACCAGTTGAGCATTGCTTTTGGCCAGTTCGCCTTTCCTGAAATAGATATTATCTTCCAGTCCTACCCGGACATTGCCTCCCAGAATCATGCCCATGGTACCCAGGCTGAGTTGAGCCTTTCCCACCCCCAGGGTGTTGAAATAGGCGTTGTCCGGCAGGAATTGAAGATAGCTAACCATGTAAAGATGGTCGGCTTCCAGGGCTCCCTGGTAGGCCATTCCCAGTATCAGGGAGATGTTGTAAGGCGGTGTTAGCAGGCCTTTCTGGATGAGGATATTGATCTCCTGGAGCATGGCGATGTTGTAGATTTCCATTTCCGGTTTAACGCCGAATTGGATCATCCGTATAACAAAATTCTCGATCTCCTGGCGGGTATTCATAAAAGGAGTCCCCGCCGCATCACCTAAAGTGCGCACTAACGTTCCCATGTTCAGGGAAGCCATCTCCGGGTAAGCCTCCAGACAACCGGTCCTCTGGCCGACTGTGAGATTGTAGCCACCGCCGGTGGAGTCCTGGATGATCATATCGCATTTTGCCCGGATTCTCTCATGAATATCTTTGAATATTGCCGGGTCTCCGGAATTTAGCCCGTCCTTATCTCGCGCATGAATATGGACAACTGCGGCGCCCTCATTATAGCAATCATAAGCTGATTGGGCGATTTCTTCAGGTTGTTCCGGAACTGCCGGATTCATCTTTTTGGTAACCAGGGCGCCGGTCTGAGCAACAGTGATAACTACCTTGTTTTCGGGCATCTTCAAGTAATTTATGGACAATGTATTCCCCTTACCGAGAGCCTATTTTTCATCTACTATGGCGACCAATCTGACCAGCGAAGCTTCACCACCCACGTAACGGACAGGGAAGCAGGCTAAAGTGCAGCGCTTGCCGGTGACTTCATCCATCTGGCCTCCGGCGATTTCAATGCCGGGGATGTTATGCTGAGCCAACGCCAAATGACAGGGCTCGTAAATGGGGAATTCCTTATTGGCGTCTTTGCCAGTTTCTTCCAGGTACTCTTTATACAGCCAGGGAGCGTATTTGTCCAGTGGAGCATGGGCGCAGGGGTGGTCCATTGCAGCTCCATCAACGGCGACGGCTTTGACTTCATGCTCGACAAACCAGTCTGCCGCTTCGGTATAGAAGCCGGGATAATGGTTCATGAAGATGTAGCCCTTCTTCGGGAAATATTGATGCCAGCCGGTGTTGATAACCACGAAATCACCCTTTTTGATTTTCGGATTGGCATTGTCCAGGTCCTTTGCGCCAATGACATCCCATTTCTTCTTATGTCTCATGTCCACGATCACACCCTCGCCGTAACAACTGGAAAGGGGTATCTGGTCGACGGTCATCCCGCCTTCGAGCACATGCAAGTGGGCATCCATATGAGTTGAGGCATGGAATTTGGTCTTGATGACCGATGTCATCTTGTTTACTCTGCCTCTTTTGGGATCACCGGGGAAAAGGTCCCGTTCGGGAAAAGATACTCTTTCGATAACGGTATCTACCATTACCGGCCACGGCCAAAGTGGGATACCTGCATAAAAAGGTTGCGACAAGTCATAGAACTTCAAAGCCATCGATATTTTCCTCCCAAATTATTTTCATAGAGCAGCTTCTGTTCGGTATGTCAAACGAAGCCGTGATTCGTGGTTATTCCGAATCCTGTAACTACCTGCATCAAACCGGTTGTTAAAGTGAAACACCCTTTCAGTGGGTGTCCAAAAATAATACATAATACCAAATTGAATGCCCAAGAATTTCACATTCTTGGCAAACACAATTTAACATTGAGAGTTAGATTTGTCAATAACATAGGTCATCCTTGATTCGCCATCAAAAAGTCTGTAACAGCCTCATTTGATGTTAGTTTCGAAGCTAAGCTACAATAGAAGCAAAGCTAAGGAATAATCACCAAAGAGGTGAAAAAATGTTAAAGCAGGGAGTA
>JAQULX010000194.1 GCA_028718465.1 Dehalococcoidales bacterium
ATATAATAGCCCAGACTACCATGGTTGCTATGCGCCGGGCCAGAAGCGCGCCGGCCCCGGCCGGGGCAATCAGCAGCCCGAATACCAGTAAGGTCCCGACAGTCTGAAATGAGACGATTATAGTAAGGGCGATCATAAAGAGCATGATGTTATGGTACAGGCGGGGTGGGAATCCGGCGACCTTGGCCTGCTCGGAGTCAAAGCTGAGCAGCAGAAATGGCCTGGCGAAGAAAATTGCGATGAGAATAACGACTAATGTAGCGGTAAGCTGGACAATGATGGAAGAGGTGCTGATCCCCAGTATTTCCCCGAACAGGATGCGGGTAAGGTCTCCGCTGAAGGAGTTGGAACGGGATACTATGATTACGCCCAGAGACAGCATGCCTACGAACAGTAAGCCTATAGCTGTATCCGATGACAGGCGTGACCGCTGGGTGATCAATGTGATGCCGCCGATCATGAATACGGCCCCGATAGCCGCCCCCAAAACTCCTGGGAACCCAACCAGGAATGCCAGCGCAATGCCGGGCAGTACCCCGTGGGCCAGGGCGTCACCGATAAAGGCCAGCCCCCGTAAAATTACAAAGGTACCGGCTACGGCGCAGGCGATAGCGACCAGGATTCCGGCGAGAAGGGCCCGGACCATAAAATCGTTGGATATAAAAGGAGTTATCAGCGCATCCAAGTTAAGTGCCTCATTATTGCTTCAACGCTTCGGCAACTGTGTTTGCCATTTCGTTCATAAAAGTAAAATAAGATCCGTCCTCCGGCAGGATATGGGTGTTTAGCTCAATGATCCTGGCTCCGGTCTCCGCTCCAATGGACTGTGCTACCGCAGCCGGGGTGCCAAGTTCCGTAAAAATCGCCTGTACATGGTGCTCGCTGATCAATTGTTTAAGCGCGGCCAGGTCTCTGGCTGAGACTTGCGCCTGCGTCGACAGGCTGGGTATGATTACTCCGATCAGCTTGAAATTATAGCGCTGGGCAAAATAGCCAAGCGATTCATGACCGGTCACCAGTTTGCGGTTCTCTTGATGTACCGCACTCAGGATATTCTCGATTTGCCGGTCCAGAGCATCCAGTCTTTTTTCCATGTCGGCAGTCCGGGATGCAACATCAAGGTTGAAGACGGTCTGAAACTCAACTGCCAGAGCGTTTACTACTCTTTTTACCGCTAAAGGGTTTGTCCACAGGTGGGGATCAGGGGCTCCGACTGCCTGGTCCGGATCATCTGATGGAACTCCTTCACCGGAGCCAACATGGCGCACATCGATATGATCGATGGCTGTGAAAATCCTGACGCCGCTATTTTGGGCTGTCTCCAGCGTCTTTTCCAGTCCACCCTCCAGCCCGAGGCCGTTGCGTACTACCAGGTCGGCCTTGTTTATCGCTTCAATGTCTTTTGCGGATGGTTCCCATTCATGAATATCCAGTCCATTGGGAATGGCGACTGTTACCGACGCTTTATCGCCGACTATGTCTTTAACAATAGCTCCCAGTATGGAATAAGTCGCCACGATGGATATTTTCCCGTCACTGGCGCTGGTGAGCGGCTGGCAGCCCGTCAGCGAGAGCAATAAAATCGGCAGTATTAGAATTAACCAGAATTTTCTCATAGGGCTTCTCCCGGGCAATAGTATTATTTCGAACCGGCCTTCTCTCGGCACTGGAGGCATTTCCCGTAAAAGTCCAGGCGGTGATTAAGTATTGTAAAATCATTCTCCGAACAGAGCCGGTTTTCCAAATTGGAGAGGTTGCAGTCAGTGAAATTAACCACCTTGCCGCAATTGGCGCAAATAAGGTGGTCGTGGTGCCCCGGCGGCCGCCCGATATAGCTGTGGGTATTTTCTTCTGTATGGACCATGCACACCAGTCCGAGTTCGGAAAGGATGTCCAGCGTCCGGTACACCGTTACTTCTCCCACCGCGGGATTGACCTGGCGGACTCTTTTATGCAGGGCGGAGGGTGTCAGCAGTTCTTTGCTCTCCAGGAGTATCCTGATGATCGCTACTCTCTGAGGAGTGATTTTATGGCCGGCCCGTCTCAGGCGGGCGATAATATCGTCAAGCATGGCTGTAATTGAAACTCCTTTTCAATTAATCTACAACATGGGCAGATGGATTGTCAAGGCTGCTTGACGTGTAGAGATAGGGTCAATCCGTTCTTTCAAGACCATTCCGGGTTTGACGCGGAATTCAGGGGGAAAACACTTCAGTCCATATCCTCTCCCCCAACGGATCAGGGCGGGTAGAATAATGTCTCAGGGGAAATGAAAAGACCTGAACCGGAAACCTGGTTTACGGTTGGACAATTACTGGGCTTTACTCCGGCCCATTCAGCAGCTTTTTTATCTTGCGTGAAGGCAGCGGTTTGAGTTCATTAAAAAGGCGGCTGACAATATCAATAGTATCAAATTCCAGGAGCCCACCTTTCACAATGTTCAGATTTATGAAAGTCTCCGTTCTTAAAATACCGGGAATAGTGGAAATATCATTTTCAATTATTTGAGCCAGTTCTTCCGTTGAGCGGCTAATTATGATTGATAACAAATCATATCTGCCGGTGACAAAAGCCAGGTAGCAGATGTTGGGCTTTTTGGCTAAAGAGGCGGATATTTTTTTTAAGTCGGACATATTGACCTGCATGCCGACTACACTTATAAAATTATAGCCCAGGACACGCAGATTGGGCTCAGCCGATATTTTAATTATTTTTGATTTTTGCAGGGCGTTGACCCTTTTGCGGACGGTTCCCTCAACTACGCCCAGCGATTCAGCCAGTTCAACGTAGCTGGCTCTGCCATTTTTTTGCAGGGCTTGTATTAATTTTAAATCGAACTCATCCAGCATAAAGGTCTCAATGTTTCAAATACAGAATAAACATAGCATATCATCACGTCTATCATATTTCAAACGTTGTGTTCTGGTAGTTATTTCCCGGCTAACCGGCTAATCAGTGAATCTAGTTTATCTTTGGCGTCGCCCCAGAGGCAGTAAGATGTTTCCATTTGATACAGGGGGTTGTCTACTCCTGAGAAACCGGGCTTACTATCAAAATTGAATACAATCACCGCCCTGGCTTGTTGAGCATTCAGAATCGGCATGCCGGAGATAGGTGTGCCTTCCTTGTATATAGCTGACGGATTTACTACATCGCAGGCGCCGATGATAATAGCCAGGTCAGTTTCCTTAAAATCACCATTGATATCCTGCATTTCAACCAGCTTGTCGTAATCCACGCCCGCCTCAGCCAGGAGCACATTCATATGTCCCGGCATTCTCCCCGCCACCGGGTGGATAGCATACCTTACACTGGCGCCGTTCTTCTCCAGCCATTCTTCCAGGGCCTTGACAGAACTTTGAGCCTGCGCCAGGGCCATTCCATACCCGGGCACGATAATCACTTTTTTCGCATCTTTAACTATCGGTAAGACATCGTCGATAGATACCGTTTTGATTTTTGCCGGAACGGCGCCCGCATTGATCTCTACGGTTGCGTTTCCGGCTGCTGCCATCCTGGGTTTATGTCCGGCCAGAATAGAAAAGAAGCTGCGGTTCATAGCTTTGCACATGGTCAGGGTCAGCAATGACCCGGAGGCGCCCACGACTGCCCCGCATCCGATCAAAAGGTAATTATTGATCACGATGCCGCAAAAAGCCGCCGCAAAACCGGCCGTGGCGTTCAGAAAGGAGATTACCACCGGCATATCTGCCCCGCCGATCCGTACGGTGAAGGTTATACCCAGAATGATGGAGAGGAAGATGATTACGACAGCCGTTCCGGTAGCCGCCGGAAGGCCGCCCTGTAGAACGGATACCACGCCCAAAATCACAATGGCTGCCATCAGACTCTGGATAATCCTGGAATGGCCCGGGAAGTTGACTGGCTGCGGTTTGAATTTTCCGGCTAGCTTTCCGGCCGCCACCAGACTGCTGCTGAAGGTGGCCGCGCCCACGATTATGCCCAGGATGGCTGCCGACCGGGCCAGGGTGTCCAGACTCTCCCCGGCTTTGGTAAATTCAGAGAAAGCGATTAAGAAGGCCGCTATCCCTCCGCAGCCGTGCTGAAAAGCTATCATCTGGGGAACACCCCGCATATCCACCCGGGTGGATATAAGAGAACCCGCCGCACCGCCAACCAGAATAGCCAGCAATGCCAGGGTCGGATTTAATACGGGATAAATGATTACTACCAGGACAACAGCGCCGATATAACCCAGGATGTTCAGCCAGTTTCCGAAGCGGGCTGTACGGGGACTGCGGAAAAAGGCTATTCCGATTAAAAACACCAGAATGATCGCTGCCGAAGCTATCTTCTCAAAATCAATCGCCATCTTTTACTCTTTTTTCTTGAACATCTTGAACATCCGGTCTGTCAGCACAAATCCCCCAAAGCAATTAAACGCTGCCATGATGCATGCCAGCGCTATCAGGATTTGAATAGCGGCAGTCAACTCTCCGGATAGTAGAATGAGAGCTCCCAGGAGCGTGATTGATGAGAGTGCGTTGGTTGCACTCATTAATGGGGTGTGCAGCAAAGCGGGGATCCTGGATATAATGAGATAGCCAACCCCCAGCACGAAGAGAAATATTCCCAGCATTACGATAATTGGTAGCATAGAGCACCCCGGATTATTTATTTCCCGCCATGGCTTTCAAGCCGCCCTGGTGGAAGATCCGGCCCTGGTGGGTTACCAGGGACGAATTATTGATCTCGTCATTCAGGTCTAATGAATTAGCGTCATCCTTAAACACGTTCAGTAAAAAGTTAGCCATATTTTTTGAATAAAGAAAACTGGCATGCGCAGGCATCCGGCCTGGCAGGTTCTGGAACCCGTTGATACGCACACCGCCGCTGGTAACATGCTCCACACCAGGCTTTGTCAGTTCGCAATTGCCGCCCTGGTCGATGCTCACATCCATGATCACGGTGCCGGGTTTTAATGAAGCCACGGTTTCCGCGGTTATCAGTATTGGGGCTCTTTCTCCCGGGACCAGCGCCGCAAGGATGATAATATCAGCCTCTTTTGCCTGTGGAGCAATTATCAGTTGCTCTTTGGCTAACCAGTCTTCAGGCAAAGCCCGTGCATAGCCTCCTTCACCTTCCGCCACTTCTTTCGGCACTTCACAATCAACCTCTTTAGACCCCAGGCTTCTTCCAGCTTCGCAGGCCGCTGCCCGGATATCAATATGAGAAACTACACCACCCAGCCTTTTGGCCGTGGCTATTGCCTGCAACCCGACTACTCCTGCTCCAATTACCAGCACTTTGGCTGGTGGGATCATTCCCACCGCTGTCGACATCATGGGGACAAAGCGAGGTAAAGAGTTGGCGGCTATTAAGACTGATTTATATCCGGCGATGGCGCTCATACTGCTTAAGGCATCCATGCTCTGAGCGCGAGATATGCGTGGGACCCCATCCATGGTAAAAGCAGTTATTCCACGCTCGCTTAACCGGCGTACCATGTTGTGGTTGGACGGAGCTGCCGGATGAATGAAAGTGATCAGGATTTTCCCTGAATCCATCAGGTCTGTTTCATTAACATTGAGCTGCTGATTAAACTGAGGCTCTTTAACCTTAACGATGACCTGGCTCCTTTTATACAACTCCCTTACATCTGCCACGATCATTGCGCCGGCGGCTTCATAATCACTATCTTGCGCTAAAGATTTGACCCCGGCGCCCTTCTCAACCAGTACCTGGTATTGTTTTTTCTGGATAAGCTCCCTGACCTGTTGGGGTAACAAGGCAACACGACCTTCTTCGGGCATAATTTCCTTTGGTATACCGATAATCATCTTAAAGCTCCTTAATACTATATAGATGTCTTAAATTCCACGTATTCAGGGCGTATTATTTTGAACTATAAACCTGGGTTATAAGGGAATCCCGGGCCGAACTTTTTCATTTGGTCCGGTTCTGCTTACAGTCGATGGCCTATTGAATGACTTCGGCAATCGGTCACTACTCGCATTTTTCACATAATTCCCGACTTTCCGGGAATTCTTCATTCTTGAGCTGAGCCTTAACCATTAG
>JAQULX010000195.1 GCA_028718465.1 Dehalococcoidales bacterium
TCTCGGTGGCTACTACCGGAGAGCTTACCATCAGCTTCTGGCTCAGTCCCAACGTTCAGAATATGGCCGGCTCCGACTACGTCCACTACCTGGGCAAAGGCAGCAGCGGCAGCTATGAGTGGGCTTTCCGCGTCTATAATGCCGGCTATAGCGCCCGGCCCCAGTCCCTCTCCATCTACCACTGGAACCCGGGGGGAGGTCTGGGAGCGGGATCGCGCTGGGACCATTCCAACATTCCCAATGGAAGCTGGGTCTATGTGACCGGACGCTTTGGCCGGGTGGATGGATGCTCCGATATCTCTATCTTCGGCAACGGCCAACGGGCTGATACCGATACCTATTCCGGCTACAGCATCAAACCGAAAAACGGCAGCGCTCCCTTGAAGCTGGGCACGCGCAGCAATGACTCTTACCTGAACGGACGGCTGGATGAGTTCCGGGTATCCTCCGTCGCCCGCCCGGATGCCTGGATTAAAGCCAGCTTTTATTCCGAAGGCAATCAGCTTATTACCTGTGGCGATGTAGAATCATCCGGTTCAACCATCAGTCCCCCTCCAGCCGCGGCACCACCTGCTGTCACTCCCATTAAGACTCTCACTCCTGGCACCGGAGACTCCGCCTTCGGCCTGGGCAGCGGCAGCAGCACCTATGACCAGTTCGGCAGTGCCTTGCAGGCTATGCGCTTCCAGAATACCTGCGGCAGCAGCACCCTCACCAAACTGGAACTGCTGGTCAATGACTCCACCCCCTCCGGCAGGGTCAGAATGGGTGTCTATGCCGATAATAACGGCAAGCCGGGAAACCTGCTCCTGGATGCCGGTGAAGTCACTGTTTCCAATGGCTGGGTCTCTACCGGCAACCTTAATCTGCCGGTGGCTGACGGTCAGTATTACTGGCTGACCTATAACCTCCAGAACACCAACGGCGTCGCCTACCATAGCTCATATTCCACCGGATGTCACTACCGGGTCAACGACCATTCTTACGGGTCCTTACCCGCGACCTTCCCCGGCGGTGCACAGGTAAATAATAATGCCTATATCATACGCGCTGCCGTGCAGAATGACTGATTTTCGACCGGCCGGAATTCGCTGACCCTGGCTTTCGACCGGCAAATCGAATAGTTAAATACGGCATACTCTTTCAGTAGAGTATGCCGTATTTTTCAAATAATAATTCCGGCCAAACGCTGAGCGAATCCGCCTGATCAGAGCATATCGATAACCTTTAAAGCTACAACATATATGAATCCGACTAAAATGACGGCGCCTACTGTATTCAGCGCAGTCAAAGCTCTGGCATTAAACCGGAATGACAGGGTAATAACCAGAAACGCGAGGGCGTCGATGATAAAATAGACCTCCAGCCTGGCTTGACCCAGGAAAGCCAGGATAATGTTAATAACGCTAAAGGTCAGGGCTAATACAATAAAATATCTATTATATGATTTCAAAAAACTGTCTCCAGAGAGATCCGGTTTTTTCCTTTATGCAAGGTCTCTTCAACTATCCTCACGGGCTTCTCCAGCGCTTCACAGCATATTGCCGCCGCAATAGAGGCAGCCGGGCTGCCGATATACTGGTAATACAGTTTGTCCTTTTCATCATACCTGATTCCGGGTTCGCTGACCTCAATATTTATCAGGTAATCCTTTATTTTGACGCTGTCCACGTTAGCGATCTCCAGGACTCTAAAAACATCCTTCAGGGCTGATTTAATTTCCCCGACTGTATTTCCCGGCCTGGTTTGCAGCAACTCAAGACTCAGATTTCCCGGAGTGGTAAGGGCTATCGCCGTTCCTTCAGCCCCCAGCGGGTATGTGTCTATCACATTCTGGCTCAGGATGGCTTTTATTTTTCTTACATCAGCGTCTCCATTTATCGGGACCAGGGCTTGAGAATTCCCTCCGAGCATCTTCCGCGGATAATAAACTGCCTTACCTTTTATCCCTGACACTTCCAGAAACATGGTTGCACTTATTGTTCCCGTTTTCATGAATAGCCGAGCGCTCTCCAAAGAAATACCGGGTCTTGCATTTCCCAGGCCTATACTGGTAAATCCCAGAATCAAAGCCGATAGACCGACCGCAGAAAGAGGCACTGAGTCTACAATATAATATGAATAAGGAGTGATCAGGAACCCCAGGAGAGTTAAAAGGATACCCATCAGCGTGTAAGTATTTAACACCGCTCGACCTCCCGATCCGGATAACCGGGACTCAAAATAATTCACAATAAGCGTACTAATTCTATTATTCCCTCTCAGGCCTGTATAATACAATGCCTGTTAACAGCATCCGGAGTTAGGCAAAATCCATTACCTCTATCTGTCTGAAATACTTAGGAAATTACTAAAAAAATTAGATTATACTTTAAGAAAATCCTGCGTTATCAGGCGTCTCCGGCGAAAATCTTTCATTTATATTCTTATCCGGAATAGAGGCGTGAAATCGAGGTGCCCGGTTGAAAATAAAAATTTTAAATCTGCCGATCATGATCAATATTGTCTCGGTATTGCTGATCCTGGCTATATTCCTTATTCCCTCCTATGCTGCGCGCATCATTCTGGGACTTCCTTTCCTCTTGTTTTTACCGGGTTATGCCCTGCTGTCCTTACTGTTCGTTAACCGGAAAGGGAGATCTGTTATAGAGTTGATTGCCCTCAGCATTGCTATGAGCATCGCTATCTGCGGGCTGATTGGGCTCGGACTGAACTACACTTCCTGGGGAATAAAACTGGAGCCGGTACTTTATTCCGTAGCTGCCTTTACCCTGGTGACATCCGCTGCTGCGTCAATCAGGGGGGCTTTATCATCGAAGCCGGAGAAACTGATTTTAGAATATAATATAAAATTCTCCGCCTGGCAGATCAGCGGGGCCGGGAAATCGGTGTTTATTATTTTAATCGTGTCTATACTCGGCGCACTGGGCGTCCTGGGTTATATTGTTTCAACACCCCGGACCGGCGAGGCTTTTACCGAGTTCTATGTTCTGGGATTGAACGGCCAGGCCCGGAACTATCCTTCCGAGTTTATTATTGAAAACAGCAGAGTCACCGGTGTCAGGTATTCGCAAGAACCCTCTGAGACAGCCGGAGAATGGGGCCGGGTTACTCTGGGGATAGTGAACCATGAGCAGCAGACAGAAACCTACTTCGTACGGATCATGATCGACCAGGTACCGGTCAGTATTAATTACGCCGGTTCAGTAGTCGATCGACTGGGACCGATCGAGCTTCAGCAGGGCGAAAGGTGGGAACAGGAAACAGGATTTGCCCCTCTGCGCCCCGGCGATCGACAAAATGTGGAGTTCGTCCTGCAAAAGGGGGATGCAGACGCTGTCGATAAGCTGAATCTCTGGTGCAATGTCAGGGAACGGTAAGAGGCTCCTTTTCGATGCTTCCCGCAGCCCTGATTATCTGGCCGGACGCAGGTCCCGTATTGAATAAAAGGTCTATCGCGGAGAGTTCCGGCTCAAAACCAGAGTAGCGCTGCTTGTATACAGGGTGCTGGAACCCGGCAAATTTGAGGTCTATGTTGTTTTGTTTGAACCTTCCGGTATCCAGATATCCTTTCCCGCTGGGACCGGACAGATAGCTCCCGGCCTCGACTTTTCTAAGGATTTCGATTATCAGGTCCGTCCCCTTCAACTCAGGGTCCAGCCCCAGATCGCTGGCCATGATTACCTCGACATTGATATCAAAGGCTTCCAGAAGATGATAGATGATCTTCATATTCAACTGCCACAGAAACCGGAAGTCCTCTTTATAAATATCGTTAAAAAAAGACTCATAAAGGTGAAAGTAATCAGTCTTAAGGTAATTGTGGCGAATACACCGCCAGTGGTCTTTTCTCCAGATGCGCTCCGTGGGTAGTTCAACCTCGTTGATTTTCGACATGGCGAACACCTTGCTTATCGGGATCGTCAGATAAGAACTGCCGGTACTGACCCTGATCTTGTTACGGTGGGTTATGCCCCGTTTAATGTATTGAACGGTATCCATCACCACCAGGCAGTCTGTCTGGCTGATTTTACTGAACAGCCCTATCCAGGGAATATAATTAGGCTGATGTAAAGTCACCATATTCCTCATCGATACTCTGTTCTCCTTTACGTCATTACCGGGCTGGCCCGACAACCGGGTAGTACCGCTTTCATCGATTCAAGGACATAGTCCACTTCATTATCGGTCATTTGAGAAAACATGGGCAGGCAGCAGGTCCTCTTCAGTACAATCTCGGCTACCGGGAACATGCCTTCACTAAACCCAAAAATCCGCTGGTAAACCGGCTGGAGGTGACATGGAGGGTCATAGATCGACCCAATGCCTATACCACGTTCGCGCTGCATCTTTTCGACGAAGCGCTGTTTATCGTAGACCGCTGAAAGGAATACCGGATATTTATAATAAGAGTGACGGATATTATCGGGGACCTGGAGCAATTGGACTCCTTCCAGACCGGCCAGGCCTTCTGCATACCTTTGAGCGATTTCCTGTCTCCGTTTGAGATTGGATTCCAGGGCTTGCAACTGATAATAGCCTAATGAGGCGCTTATTTCATCCATGAGCCAGTCATAGCCCAGGTTTATAATATGGTGCAGTCCTTTGCCGACTCCATGGTGCCGCAAACTGACGGCGAACTCGGCTAGCCGGTCATTATTGGTAGTGATCATTCCGCCGGTGCAGGTAGTCATGACTTTGGTAGGATAAAAAGAAAAACAACCCGCATCGCCGAAACTGCCTGCTTTCTGTCCGTTCAAGGTAGCACCGTGAGCATGGGCAACATCTTCCAGCAGAAAAAGGCCCCTGGACCGGCAAATCTCGCGGATTTCAAAAATATCAGAACAGGGCATCCCGCCAAGGTGGACCACGATGACGCCCCTGGTCCTGGGAGTGATCCGCCTGGTGATTTCAGCCGGGTCCAGACACAAATTGTCGGCTTTAATATCCGCCAGCACCGGCAGACCTCCATTGTAGATCACCGGGTTGCTGGTCGCTATGAAGGTATTGGTGGGTACTATCACCTCTTTACCCGATACAATGAAATAACGCAGAACAATATCCAGCGCCGCCGTGCAGGAACTGACGGCAACGGCGTATTTGACCCCACAGTATTCCTTGAAGGCGTTTTCGAATTTCTCGGTGAAAGGTCCAAGTATCAGCCTGCCGCTTTTTAAAATGGAGTTGATATCACCTGATATCGCTGCGATGTCAGCATCGCTAAAATAGGGCCTGGTTGAAGGAACCTCCATATCAAGAACCTCCTCTAATATCATTAACCGGCAGCCGGATTCCTGACCTAATACAGCAGTCTCTTCAGCTCAAAAGCCTCAGCGCAGGGAATATCCAGTTGCGCCCCCCTGATGCAGGCCAGCGACCGGAGAAAGGCCTCATCCATATAGCTCCGGTGGCCCTGTGATTTATATTCTTTGAGGGCCTGTATCTTCCTGACGATATGTTTATCATCCAGTCTGACGAACACATCTGTGGTAAAAGTCAGGTTATTCCAGGGATGCTCATAACCCCAGACAGAAGCCCCTTTCCGAAACGCCCGTAAAGCTTCCCAGTAAATTGTTCCATGGTCCTGATGCATATCATTCGAGGACGGTATCAGGACCAGGTCAGGTTTAATCTGCTGCCTGAGCTTAATCATGTCCTCAAGTATTTCCTGTCGGTGACTGGAGAATGTCCGTACCTGGTAATTAAGCATAAATACCCTTTCAGAAGGGATACCCATTATCCGGATTGAATTCAGGCATTCCGTTTTCAGAATGTCCCTGGGGAAACCGGCAGGTACCGATTCCTCACAGGCGGAAAAGACCACCCAGAAGATCTGCTTACCTTCATCGGAAAACCTGGCTATGGAGCCTCCGGCGCCCAGCTCAGCGTCATCGGTGTGAGGGCTCAATACCAATATTCTTTCCATCTGCTGCTCCCGTATAATCATAATTATATCCGGCTTTTATAGTTTTTAAGAAGAATAACATTGAAGGCTGAAAGATACT
>JAQULX010000196.1 GCA_028718465.1 Dehalococcoidales bacterium
CTCAGCCTGCCGCTGGTTCTCCTTACGGCAATTCTCGGTTTCCTGGTAGTGCTTATCTCCTGGAAAGTCCATCTCAGGGTCAAGGAGTATTTTGCCTGGCTGCTGCTCCTGGAGACCAGCATCCTGGGGGTATTTGCTTCACACGACCTGCTGCTGTTCTTCCTGTTCTGGGAGATTGAAATCATCCCGATGTACTTCCTGATCTCCATCTGGGGCACGGGACGGCGGAGTTATTCCGCCATCAAGTATGTAATATACACGCTGTTCGGCAGCGCTTTCATGCTGGCCGGAATACTGACGCTGTATTTTATGACCGGAAGCCTGAACATGATCGAAATCGCCTCTGGAACAGGTTCACTCGCGGCAGCTATTCCGTTGACAGCCGTCTTCTTCCTTTTGATAATCGGCTTCGCCATTAAACTGCCGGTCTTCCCGCTGCACACCTGGCTGCCGGACGCACATACCGATGCCCCAACCGGCGTGAGCGTGGTGCTGGCCGGAGCCCTGCTCAAGATGGGCGGGTATGGAATCATCCGCATCTGCGTCAGTATTTTTCCTGACCAGGCCCGGACCTTTGCTCCGCTTTTCATCGTCCTGGCGGTGATCGGGATTTTATACGGAGCGGCGGTCACCCTCCGGCAGACAGATTTAAAGCGGTTGATTGCTTACAGCAGCGTGAGTCATATGGGTTATGTCCTGCTGGGCATTTTTGCCTTCAGCCAGGTCAGCCTGGTTGGGGCCAGCCTCCAGATGTTCAGCCACGGGATTATCACCGGACTTCTGTTTGCCATGGCGGGACTGGTGATGCATAATACCGAGGAACGAGACCTGCGCAAACTGGGCGGGCTGGCCAAACAGACTCCACTGATCGCGGTGATCTTTTCTATTGCCGGTCTGGCTTCCCTGGGTCTGCCTCTGACCAGCGGGTTCGCCGCCGAGTTCCTGGTCTTTGCCGGCAGTTTTGCCTCTACCGTTGTGCCCGGCATCCAGGTCTATACCCTTTTCAGCTTAATCGGCGTAGTGCTGGCCGCCGGATATATCCTGTGGATGCTTCAGAGGGTTTTTTTCGGGCCGGCCCAGGAGAAATTCAATAATGTTATAGACGCCGACAGGATGGAGATGGTCTACATGTTTATCTTTGTAGGCCTGATCTTCCTGGTCGGTATTTATCCGGCCGTGTTGACGGACGTAATAAACATCGGGATAACCCCTTTAACCGGAGTATTAACACCATGACGATCCAAATCCGAATTACGAAATAATAAATTCCTAACAATTTCAAAAGGCTGAAATTATTCAATCAAAACGTTTTGACATGGCCTGGTTGCTGGTTTTCGATTTTGAATTTCGTGCTTATTTTGGATTTTAACTTTGAATTAAAGCTGTAAGGAGCTTGTTATTGAATCTGGCATTATTAACACCCGAGATTAGCCTGGTTGGCTTTGCCGTGCTGGTGGTACTGCTCGACCTTTTTACCGAGCGCAAAGGCTGGCTGGCCGCGGTCAGCATCATCGGCCTGATCACCTCGGCCGTCTTTGCGGTCGGGTTATGGGGCGGGACCCCTCAGGCTGTCTTCAACAACATGCTGGCAGTGGACAACTATGCCGTGTTTTTTAAACTGCTCTTCCTCGGGATCGCCGCGCTGGTCATCCTGTCATCAGCGGACTATATCCATAACTTTCGAAGCTTCCAGGGTGAGTATTACGCCCTGATCCTGCTTTCCACACTGGGAATGATGCTGATGGCCTCCGCCACTGAACTGATATCCTTGTTCGTTTCACTGGAACTGGTCAACCTTTCCCTTTATGCCCTGGTGGGATTTATGAAAGACACCAAATCGGCCGAAGCTTCACTGAAGTACCTGCTGCTGAGCGCGATAGCTTCAGCGGTGCTGCTCTTCGGCATGGCGCTGGTTTTCGGATTTACCGGGACCACCCGGCTGGATGAGATTGCCCGGGCGGTACAGGATACTTTCCTGTCAGGCCAGGCTATGTCTGCAACCAGCGTCCTTCTCAATCCGGCCCTTTTCCTGGGCATCATTCTGATGATAGCCGGACTGGGCTTCAAGATCGCCATGGTGCCATTCCATATGTGGGTGCCGGATGTTTATGAGGGTGCTCCCACACCCGTCACGGCTTATCTCTCTGCCGGCAGCAAAGCCGCCGGATTCGCCATTATCCTTCGCATTTTTTATTCCGCCTTCAATCTTCCCGAGGTTTTAAGCCTCGACTGGGGCATTATATTCGCGGTATTAAGCGCAATCACCATGACAATAGGGAATATCATTGCTATCCAGCAAAGCAACATCAAGAGGATGCTCGGTTATTCCAGTATAGCCCAGGCCGGTTATATAATGGTCGGACTGGCTACCGTCGGCCTTGCCCCGGCGGCCGTCACCGCCGGACAAAGCAGTGTTCTCTTTTTCCTTGTCAGCTACTCGCTGACCAACCTGGGGGCCTTTATCGCCATCATCTCCATCTCCAATAAGATCAACAGCGACCAGATAGACGATTTCAGCGGCGTTGGCAAGCGCTCTCCCTGGATGGCCCTGGCACTCACCCTCTGCATGGTGTCGCTGATCGGCATGCCTCCGGCAGCCGGTTTTATGGCCAAGTTTTATATTTTCGGCGCCGCTGTCCAGCAGGGCTTGCTGTGGCTGGTTATCATTGCTGTTCTGAACAGCGTTATTTCGGCCTATTATTACCTGCGAGTGGTCAAGGTGATGTGGTTCGGTGAACCGGCCTCCAGCGAGAAGGTTCCCGCAACTAGCGCGCTGAAAACAGCCCTGGCTATCTCCTGCCTGGGTATTCTGGTCTTCGGCCTGGCGCCCGGACTGGCGATAGGCCTGGCCGAAGCAGCCGGTCGAATGCTGGGACTATAAGAAATCGGGAGTGACCGAGTACCTGTCACTCCCGATTAGGATCTCCGTTAGCAGTATGCCGGGTCTTAGCTACTCATCAAATTGGGTAACCACAAGACCATCTCCGGCCAGATTATATAAATTGCCATAGTGGCTAACAGGGGGATAACAAACCATACTGCTCCTCTTATAATTTCTTCCATTCTGGTGCCGGGTATCAGTCCTTTTAATATGAACAGGTTCATGCCGTAGGGAGGCGTCATCGCGGCTATTTCCAGGTTTTGTACCTGTAATACGCCAAACCATATGGGGTCAAAGCCCATACCTATAATGATGGGATATATTATCGGGAGGGTTACTACCATGGTAGACATCGAGTCCAGGAAACAGCCCATCATGAAATAGACGATCATTACGCAGATCAGGAACATTATCGGCGGGATGTCCATTCCGGATACCCAGGTACTGAGTGTTACCGGAATGCGTGATAAGGATATCATGTTTCCGAATAAGGTCCCGCCTACCAGGATAAACAGTATCATGCCCGTAGATCCGGCGGAGTCCTTAACGCTGCCCCAGATGGCGCGCAAACTGGATTTTCTTAGCAGCAAGGCCGCTACCAGGGTTACAAAAGCTCCTACGGCTCCCGCTTCAGTAGGAGTGAAATAACCAGTCATAATGCCGCCGATAATAATCAGCACTACCAGCGCAATACCCCAGGCGGAGGGTATGGCTGAAAACCGTTCTTTCCATGTGGAGCGGACTGTAAGCGATTTGCTAACCAGTTTAGAATCAAATTTGCATCTTAAATAGACCATCAAACTGATCAGCGCCGCACCGATTATGCCCGGAACAATACCGGCAATCAGCAGCTTGCCTACCGAGTTTCCCGTCAGCATCCCATAAATAACGAAGGCGGTACTGGGCGGGATCATGATTGCTAGTGATGAGGCAGAGGCAATTACACCTACCGCCAGTCCCCTCTGTATTCCGTTCTTGAGCATTTCAGGTAGAGTGAGCTTGCTGAGCACTGCGCAGGAAGCCGCTCCGCTTCCGGTGGCTGCGGCAAATATCGTCGAGCCCAGTATTGTCGCGTGAACTATGCCGCCATTGATAGGCTCCAGCCAGCGCTTGGCCAGACCGAATCCTTTCTCGGCAAAGCCGGCGAGCCCGGCCAGTGCTCCCATCACTATGAACAGCGGCATAACTGTCAGAATGTATTCGGAGGTAGCCACGAACGGCACTGTCCCGGCAGTTCCCAACGCACTCTCAGAGCCTAACAATATCCAGAAGCCGACCATCCCTGTCAGAGCCATTGCCGGCCCAACCGGTACCCCTATGAATAACGTAACCAGGAATATCCCGATCACAAACCAGCCGACTGCGGACTGGGACCAGTCCAGGTTGTTTACAATAATCAGGGATGCCAGGATCAGAGCTAAAACCACCAGAGCAGTGGCCGCCCCGGTAACACGGTTACGTACTGGGCCGGTGCTCCATAGCGGGTTTCGGATAATATCGGTTATCAGGCGGATACTGAGCAGGGCCGTCCCCAGAGTCAGGATCGTTTTGGCCGGCCACATTGGAAATTGTACAACTCCGTAGAAATAATCCCCGGTCAACATCGCATCATAGGCCTGTATGCCCATTCTCCAGGTGATTAATACCGCCACAATCAAAAAAATCACACTCCCCAGGAAATCCAGTGTCATCTTGACCGTACCGGTTAAATGGGAGGTCAGTAAATCCAGGCTGATATGCCTCCTCTGCCCCTGAACATAGGCTACTCCGAGGAAAACGATCGCTACCAGCAGCATGGATTCCAGCTCATAAACGCCAGGAATCGGGCTGTTGAATGCCTGCCGTAAAAATGTATCGATAGTGGTGATCACCATCATCAGGACGATTAATATCCCCGAGATAGTGAGCCCGATGCTTTCCACTTTTCCCAGTTGTCTGAGAAAGGTATTCTCTCTTGCCGGTCTTGCCGGTCTTGCCGCTGCCGCCTGAACAAGCTCCATAATTCTACCGTCCTCGCTTTTTTTAAGTCACTCTCTGATAGTGAAGGCCGGCGCATCCGTATTGGTATTGCGATGCGCCGGTATATTTCACTTCAAAACCTGTTTGGTCCGGATGGTTGACTACTTCTTGTAGGGGCTCAAAGGTGCGTATTTCTCATATAGAACCCGGTAATCAGCCAGTACTTTCGACCCGGGGAGGCCTTTGGCGTCCGTGTCACTGGCCCAGCTATCTGCGAACTCATTCAGCACCTTGTTGACCTGGGCTACATCCTCTGCGCTCCACTCGATGACCTCTACCCCTGCGTCCTTCATCTCTTCCCAGGCTACGCCGGCAGTGGTCGCATTCGATTCTTCAGCAGATGTAATAAGGTCAGGGACTGCATCTGTCATGGATTGCTGGACATCCTGAGGCAGTGAGTCCCAAAAGTTCTGATTGAATACAATCGGGTGGACGCGTGGGACAGTTTTGATATTTATAAAGTACTTGCCGGCTTCATAGAACTTGAAGTTCTGGATGGCATCCAGGGGGACCGAAATAGCATCGATAGTTCCCCTCGAAAGTCCCTCATATTGCTCGGTTGGGGACATTGCCACCGGTACCGCCTCGAGACGCTGGTAAATTGTCGCTGCCACGCCTGAGGCCGCTATTTTCTTGCCTTTTAATTCGGCCAGCGAACGGATCGGCATATTGGCGATAATTTGCTGCTCCAGAATAGTGAATGACGAAAAACCTTTGATATTATATTTGGCAAATTCGGATTTTATGGGGTCCTGCACTATTAGATCGGCGTAAGCCCTGTTGAGTGCCCATGTGTCGGAACCCACACCCGGCAATTCACCCACTGTCGCCAAGGGGAGTTTTCCGGGTTCGGCGAAGGTCCTCAGGTAGGCCATGTTGGCAATATTGGTTTGCACTGCATTTACCAGCTCGGTGCCTTTGGCCAGGGTTTCCGACCAGTAGATTTCGAACTTGACCTGTCCCCGGGTGCGTTCTTCCAGGATCTTCGCCATTTCGGTGGCTACTAATGTTATGCCTAATCCGGGTGGAGGACC
>JAQULX010000197.1 GCA_028718465.1 Dehalococcoidales bacterium
CTACCCGCAAATCAGCCCCGCCGTCCAGCATATGAGTGGCGAAGGTATGGCGCAGGACATGCGGGTGCACATCCTTCTGGATCCCGACAGCGGCGGCGTAATGTTTCATTATCTTCTGTATTCCCCGCATGCTCAACCGACAGCCCTGGCGGTTCAAAAACAGGGCTTTTTCACGGCGCTTTCCGGCCAACTGCGGCCGGCCTTTATTGATATAAACCTGTATGGCCGCGGCTGCCGGCACACCCAGCAGGACGACCCGCTCTTTGGAGCCTTTGCCTGTAACATAAACTTCCCGCGCATCCAGGTTGATGCTATCCCGGTCTAACTGCCAGAGCTCACTGATGCGCAATCCGGAGGCGTAAAGCAGCTCCAGCATCGCACGGTCGCGCTGTCCCTCCGGTTTGTTCATATCCGGAGCATTCAGAAGCTGCTCCGTCTCCGGTTGGGTCAGGAATACAGGAAGTCTCTTATCCATCTTCACCGACAGGGAGGAGCGGGGAGAGTTTCTCTGATGAGTCCTGACCGGTAGGGGAGATATATCCACCAGCTTTTCCAGCAGCAAAAACTTGTAAAAGGAGCGCAAGGCGGAGAGGCGGCGGTTGACGCTGGATTTGGCGATTTGATGCCTGACCAGCCAGGAGACATAGCTCCGGATGAGCTCGCGATCTATTTCCCGCTGAGATTTAACATTTTTCAGGTTAATAAAATTAAAAAAAGTGTATTCGGCATTTCTGACGAAGGAGCTGTTCGGATCATAGTGGCCGAACAGGTCCTGGATATAGAGTTTCCGGGTGCGCTCGCTTACATCGCCTTCGGTATCAAGGTAGACCAGATACTTTTTAACAACCTGCTCGCCGGGTTCCCGGCCGAAGATAGCGTTGATATATTCTATCAAGCGGGAATCGTAGCGCCGGATTTCAGGAGACTTTTTCACAGGTCAATTCCTTCCTATGTTTCAGGCTGCGCTCTCACTTTTATTACGTTATTTCAGGGACCGAGGGCTCTCTATCGCGTCATTACAAAAATGAGGCCCGGCCCGGCTAACCCTCCTCCGGTTTCCCCTCCAGCTTCTCTTTATGGCTGCATTTAAAGCACTTGACCGTTTTGTTTCTCTGGGCCAGCAGCAGGCTGCCGCACTCCGGGCAGGGCTTATCGACCGGCTGGAGGAAAGTGGTAAATTTGCAGTCCGGATAGCCGCTGCATCCGTAGAAGCGTTTCTTGCGTTTGCTGATTCTCTGGACCAGCTCTTTCCCGCACTCCGGGCATTTAGCCCCGGTCTTCACCTGGTAAGGTTTGGTGCTTTTGCATTCCGGATATCCGGTGCAGGCGAGAAATTTGCCGAATCGCCCGGACTTGATCGCCATGGGCAGACCGCATTTAGGGCATTTCTCATCGGTAATTTCGTCCGCCAGTTTTACCCGCTCAACAGTCTCATGGGCTTGCTCCAGGTCTTTCTCCATGGGCTTGTAGAAGCCTTTGACCACATTCACCCAGTCTTTATTATCATTGGCTATCTCATCCAGCTCTTCTTCCATACGGGCCGTGAACTCGATATCCATCAGGTCCGGGAAGCTCTGGGTGAGCATATCATTGACCACGAATCCCAGTTCGGTCGGCTGAAAAATGCCTTTGGTCTTGGTCACATATTCCCTGTCCTGAATAGTGGAAATGATAGGGGCATAGGTGCTGGGCCGGCCGATGCCTTTCTGCTCCAGGGCCTTAATCAAGGTGGCTTCGGTATATCGCGACGGCGGCTGGGTAAAATGCTGCTCCGCCAGCAGTTTCAGCAGATTGAGAAGATCGCCTTTGGCCAGCTTTGGCAGGGCTGTATCTTTCTCATCTTCCTTGTCCCCGTCATCCCGGCCTTCGATATAAAGGGTAGTGAAGCCGGCGAAGTCCATTTTGGTGTTGCCGGTACGTAAAAGATAACCGGTCCCGGAGGACGGGCATTTCGCTTCGATATCAATACTGGTATTTTCATAGACGGCGTTAGCCATCTGGCTGGCTACCATGCGCTTCCAGATCAGGTTGTACAGCTTGAACTGGGCGTCGTTAAGAAATGGTTTTACGGATGCCGGCTCCCTGTGAATCCGGGTGGGGCGAATAGCCTCGTGAGCTTCCTGGGCGCCCTTCACTGTTTTGGTGAAAACGCGGGGTTTAGCCGGCAGGTACTTTTCTCCGTACTTCTCCTGAATGTATTCGCGGGTTTCCGCCAGGGCGGAGGCCGCGATATGAGTCGAGTCGGTACGCATGTAGGTGATCAGGCCGACGCTCCCCTCATCACCCAGGGGAAGGCCTTCATAAAGCTGCTGGGCCAGCATCATGGTGCGGCTGGCGGAGTAGCGCAACTGCCGCCAGGCCTCCTGCTGGAGGGTGCTGGTAATAAACGGAGGCGCCGGGGCCCGGGTGACCTTCCGGACGGTGATCTTATAAACACTGTACTCGGAATTCTGAAGGTCTTCCTTCAGCCTGTTGGCCTCGGCTTCATTGGGGATTTCTATTTTAGATCCGCCGATCATCCCGACCAGACCGGCCCGGAAGGCGGCTTTCCTGTTCTTTTCGCCGCTTTTTATCAATTCAGCTTCAATACTCCAGTATTCCACCGGAACGAAGTTCTGAATTTCTCTCTCCCGTTCGACGATGATCCGGACAGCCACCGACTGGACCCGTCCGGCGGAAAGCCCCCTTTTGACCTTACGCCAGAGAAAAGGGCTGATTTTATAGCCCACCAGCCTGTCCAGAATCCGGCGCGCCTGCTGGGCGTTGACCATCTGCATATCTATCTGACGGGGATGCTTGAAGGCCTCCTTGATAGCATCGGAGGTTATCTCGTGAAAGACGACCCGGCGGTAGGGAGTACTCTCCCTGCGCCCATCAATCACCTCCGAAAGGTGCCAGGAAATCGCCTCTCCTTCCCTATCCGGATCAGTCGCCAGATAGACTTCGGAGGCTCCCTTGACCGCCGTTTTGAGCTCGGTGACAATTTTTTTCTTATCCGACGGTATCACGTACTTAGGCAAAAACCCGTTCTCGATATCGACTCCGATCTGGCTTTTGGGCAAATCGCGGATATGCCCCAGAGATGCCTTGAGGCTGTAGCCCTTACCGAGGATTTTGCCTAAAGTGCGGGCCTTAGCCGGAGATTCAACTATAACCAATTTGTCTTTCATTGCTTTATTCAATTTTAACCTTATATTCCTTTCTTGTTTCCATGGCCAGCACGTAATTCATGGCGCTGACCTGTCTGACCAACCCTTTTAGTTCCATTATAGCCAAATTGCTGCTGACTGTTGAAATCGGCAGGCCGCTGTTCCGGCAGACCTGATCGATATGGGCCGGTTCGGCGCTGATGTGTTTCAATACCAGGGCTTCGGTATCGGAAAGGGGCGCCATCTCTTTCAATTCCATTTGACGGACATTGACAGTCAGGTTCAACTCTTCCAGGATATCCGTACAGTTGCGCACCAGTTTGGCGCCCTCCTGGATCAAGGTGTTGGTCCCCCGGCTCACAGGCGAAAAAATGCTTCCAGGAATGGCAAAGACCTCGCGGTTCTGCTCCAGGGCCATGTGGGCGGTTATGATAGCGCCGCTGGAAGAATCGGCTTCGACAACCAGAACGCCCAGGCTCATCCCGCTCATAATCCGGTTCCGCCGGGGAAAATTGTCCGGTCTGGGTTTGGTCCCCAGAGGATACTCGCTGATCAAAGCCCCGCAATCCGCGATTCTCCGGGCAAGGTCGGCATTTTCCGCCGGATAGACGGTATCTACACCGCAGGCAAAGATAGCGCAGGTGCGGCCTCCGGCTTCGAGAGCGCGGCGGTGGGCGACGGTATCGATTCCCCGCGCCAGTCCGCTAACTACCGTAATATTATTCCGGGCCAGGTCTTGGACGATCTCTTCGGCGACCTGGCGGCCGTAAACCGTAGCCCGGCGGGTGCCGACCACGGCGACGCACCATTCATCCTGCGGCAGCAGGCTTCCTTTGATATATATCACCGGAGGGTAATCATAAATCTCCTTGAGGCGGGCGGGATACAGGGCATCGTGATAGGTGCAGGCCTTCACGCCGGACCGGGCCAATTTTTCCATTTCCGAGTCAAGGTCGATCCCGGGCCGGCAGGTCTCGATGGAATTCAGGGTGTGGCTGTCCAAACCGGCTTGCTTGAGGCTGCCTGCTGAAGCTTTCCAGGCATCTTCCATCTTGCCGAAATAAGATTCCATCAGGGAGAACTTCACCCGGCCGATTCCGGGGATGGTATTGAAGCCGACCCAGTACTTTAATTCGCTATCCGTCATATCAACCGTCATTACATTAGAGTCCGCATCCTCGCCTGAAAGGCGGGCTGCACTATCAGCCATCACAAGGGAACTATTGTAACACAAAAACGCGGAGAGTGATACAGGCAAATGGTCAGAGCGCCGGGAAACGCATATTAATTGTAACGCAATAGACCTAACGCCTGTGGCAGCCGGGGCTGGGTCACCCACGGCCTGCGCAAGCAGGTAAGGTGAACGCGGCCTGCTGGCACTCAGGGACACCCAAAGGGTCCCCGCGCCATTTCGTCTCGCCTTCGGCGAGGGTATTAAGGCATGGCTCAGCCGGCCCCGGCTCATGGCCCGCTGATTAATGAGTATGGAGAGGAGCTTCCAGCAATGACACCATTATCAGGCCTCCAGCGTGACAATATTACAGCAGTCACTTCCTGCGCTATATAGTTTATTGGATTGTTTACAGGTAGTTTACAGTTTACACCCTGTAATCCACGGTTTTGAGGCTGAAAAGGGCCTAAAAAGACGGCTGTAAACTGGAAACTACCATATTTAACTGGAACCCCATAAAATTTTCCAAGGCCCCTCCTTGAGATCAATAAACCTGACTTTCCACAATGATGTCCCGCCAGCTATTAAAGCGGCTGACTCCAGCCGGGTTAAACCCGGAAAGGAAATTATAATGGACTCTCCAGGCGGAGCAAATCAGCCTGCCTGAGGCCAGGCTACCGCAGCTCAGCCGGCGGGAGATAAGGCGTGTTCTGGGGTCAACCCGTTCACTAAATTTTGACAGAAGTTCCCAATGATGCCGCTCAAAGTTGACTTTGCGCATAGTGTTTTCCACAGCCATCGCCAGGTCGGGTCCAAAAGAGGCGAACCCAAGGCCTAAAACCAAGCTCTCGGGCCACGAGCCAGCCAGGCGAACAGCCTTCTGGACCACGTTCTCGCGATCTTTTTCTATACAAGCCGGAACCAGGTCAGAGGCAATGATAAAACCCGAATTCATATCCAGCACATCCAAAACAGCCACAGGTCTTTCCGCCGGGATAGAAGTACATTGCAAAATCCACTGCGAACTCAAGGGAGGCAGAATATCCCCGGTGAGCTTAAGCGCCTGACGGGAAAAGCGGGAAACCAGGTTTTCGATTCCGCTCATGCTGATGCGGACCTGCCCGGATTCCTCGACCAACCGACAGATGGAAGCCAGGGATTCAGCCTCAAAAAAACGTTCCAGGACAGTCGCCACAGCTTCAACAGGCAGGCGACCGCGAAGAACAGAACCGCTATTGATGAAAACGCACCCGCAGTCCCGGCATTGATATCTCTGATTTCCGTTGAAGACACCGCTTTTAATGGTCCGAGCGGAATGACAGCGTTTACAGACAACGCCGTTAGAAGGCTTCGGAGCCGGAGGGAGCAGGGGAAAAAGCTCACTCCCGGTATATCCCGGAAGGCGAGCCAGCAGGCGAGTCTTTATAGAGTCCGAAGGAACCACCCTGCCGCCCATAATGGCGTAGAGCCAGGTATGAGAAATGCCAGTCTCTCCGGCCAGCCGGCGCGGGGTCAAATTACAGGACGACAAAGCAATCTGCCAGTTGGATTTCAGTTTAGCCGCATCATTCAAGA
>JAQULX010000198.1 GCA_028718465.1 Dehalococcoidales bacterium
GGCAGTGGAAACGGCGATCTCAATCTGCCGGGCCTGGAGGAAGGATGGAAAGAAAGAAGCCCGGATTGGGCATGGCGCTACCGGAGGGATGACGCTACCCTTCGATAGCTGCACCTTTCAGGAAGACCGTGAGTGGGCGAAAGAGCGCCATGCCCACTTATATGAGCAACAGGAGGCTAATGATGAGTAATGAGAATAGTGCTCCGGTGGAAACCAAGATCATTATCACTCACAAGGCTAATAAGGCTTCGATCGGCATCCAGCAAACAAACTGTGACCCGGTTTTGTTCACCATAGCGGGAGATATGGCGACCGCCATCGCCCGGCTTCCGGAGTTAATCGCCGAAGCTGGAATAAGATGGCAGACAAACCCACGTTACCCTAAAGCGGAAGTGCCGGAGCCGCCAGCTCCGGTGACTGCTGCGGTAGCTAGTCCTAAACCGAATACTGCAACCAAACCTGACAATAAGCAACAAGAAGCCATGTTTTAATCCTAATCAACCACCGGCGTTGGCCTGCCGGTGGTGAATAAATGGCCAAAGGGAGGTGAGAAAGATGCAAATTCGAGTCGATAAACTAAGGGCTAATCTGGCTTTACTTCAGCCGGTAGTACCCAAGAAAGCTACCCTGCCGTTGATTACCCATGTCCTGGTTCAAGAGGGACAGATGGTGGCCACCGATCTGGAGAACACTGTCAGCCTGAATGTTCCAGAAGCACGGGAATGCTTGCTCCTACCATTTCATGCCGTGATGGAACTTCTCAAGTATGTCCCCGGAGATGAAATGCTGACTTTGGAACCCAACGGTAAAACCATCAAGCTCTCCTGGAAGGGCGGCAGCGCCTTGTATGAGGTCAAAGAAGCTCAGGATTATCCGCCCATACCCATGCCTGAATTCCAGGCCGAAGGCGATCTGAATGGAGACCTCTTCATCGAGGCTCTGCTGGCAGCCTTGCCCTATTGTGCTACCGAGTCTACCCGGCCGGTGCTGACCGGGGTGACGGTCTACCTGGATAACGTATTGCAAATTGCCGGAGCAGATGGTTTTCGGCTGTCCTACCAGTCCCTGAAGCAGTCTTATCCGATGAAACAAACCCTGATCCTGCCGGCCAGTACCGTCAAAGTCCTGGAACATCTATGGCACAAATCCCCGGCCATGGTACCCCTGGAAAGCTCTTTGGTGCGCCAGTTAATGGCAGTCAGACCCGTCAAACTCTCTTTGGCTGAGGGGATCGCGGACTTCCGGTTCAGTAATATCCGCCTGATCACGAAACTGATCGCCGGGACTCCACCGGATCATCTGGCCCTGCTCAACAACTTCCGGGAACCGATTAAGGTCAAGCTGATAGCGCCGGAACTAAGGAACGCCGTCCGCCGCCTGGAGGGGATTGCCCGGGATGGCACCGGAATCGTGCGCCTGAAATGGACCGAATCCAACATGACCGTTTCCGCCCGGAGTGAGGATAAGGGAGAAATCAGCGCCGAGATCCCGGTCCAACCGGAAAGCTTGCCCGGCCGGGTGGCTCTCAACGTGAAGTATCTCCTGGAGTACCTGGAAGGCAAGGAAGGGGTAATCACCCTGGGCAAGGATGAAGGCAGCAGCCCGGCTTTGTTTCACTATGGCAGCAAGCCGGTAGCAGCCATTATGCCGATGAACGTCCAGTGGGAGGAGGACAAACCCAAAAACGAAGAGCCGGAAGGGGAAACTACCGAAGAAGTTGAAGAGAATGCTGGAGAAACCGAGGAGAGTGTGGAGGAAAATCCGGAGGTAGAGAGCGAGGAAATAGAAAGCCCCATCGAGGGAGAGACTCCGGACGAGGAAGGGGAAGAAGCTCCAGAGGAACCTCAGTCAGAGCCGGTGACCGCTGGAGTGACAGCTGAGGCAACCTCAGCGGAAAATCCGCCTGAACCGGAGTCTGTTAAAACACCGGAAAAGCGGCGAGGCCGCCGCAAGAAAAAATAAACCAACTCAGAGAGGGGACGTTAAATCCCCTCTCAATTTTTAGGAAGGAGGACTTCATGGTAACCAACCAAAAGATAGCGCGCTTCCCTCTGGGTCAAACCGTGATGACCCGGGGAGTGAATGACCTGGTAGCCGAAAATGCAGCTTTCGCCAAGCTTGTGACCGAAAGCCTGATCCGTCACGCCACTGGAGATTGGGGCGATCTCTCCGCCGAAGACAAGGCCGAAAATGACCGCAGCCTGCAGGATGGAGAGCGCTTGCTTTCAGCTTATGAAAAGGAAGGCCTGCCCAAAATCTGGATTATCACCGAGGCCGACCGCTCCGCCACCACCGTCTTATTCCCGGATGAGTATTAGGCAAGGTTAAGCGCTCGGCTCCCTGGCGCTGAGTGACTCTATCAATGAAAAGCTCAGCGCCAGCAGCCGGACGAATAATCTCAAACAAGGAGATCAGGCATGTTAAATCAACAAGATATCCATTACAAACAGTCCAACCGGCGTAAATGCTACTGGATGGTCCAGGAGTGTCTTAAGGGAATAAGTCCCTGTTCCTATAGCTGCCCGGGTTACCTTTCGGTAGCCCAGGTAGATAAACAACGCAAATTAAAAGAGCGAGGAGGTTACCATGACCAGAGTCTTTATCGCGGATAACCGGGAGTTTCCGGATCCGGACCCCACCCTGGCAATCAGTGAGGTCCAGCGGCTGCTGGCGGACTTTTTACCGGAGCTGCATAACTCCGAGATCAAAGAGTTAGATAAGGATGGGAAGCACTATATCCAGTTTATCAAGAAGGTAGGCACCAAGGGATGATTCCCCAGGCAAGGTTGGTAGAGCTACTCAAGAATCTTCCCGCAGTCCACCTGGAACTGTTGGACCTGACCTGGCAACTGACCGGGGAGGATGGCGCCCTGGATCCCCAGAAAATATCCTTCCACTATACCAAGATGGAAAAAGCGATCGCTGAAGCCGAAAACTATTCCCGGGCGACCAGGGAGATAGTGCAATGCCTGATTCGGCTGCTCCATTAGAATGTCTGATCCGGCAGTTGCGCTTCTATCGCCCGCCCTCCATCAGCACCTTGGTCGGGATGCTCCAGGATAACCAGGATTATGCCGATTTTGTCCATCTGGTGAAGGAGTTCGTGCCGGAAAGGGAAACCGAGATTCTTGGCCAACCCGGTCCGGAGCAGCAAATCGCCAGCTTCGCCGGTTATTTCGAAGACCGCTATTTTCCTTTGCCCCATTTCCTGCGCTTTGGCGACGCGGAAGAATACTCCGACCTGACCCAGAGCATACCCTTGATCGCACTGGGATTCGGTTATCAGGATTACGATGACCTGGTGCAAAACGGCAATACCGGCGCCATGCTGATGACCTATTTCTTTCGGCAGCCTTACGGGGATCAGGGCGCCCGGATAGCCTTGGGTGAATCCTGCCAGGAACATGTGCCGGCTGAATTGCTGCAGAGAATTCCGGAACAAGGATTTACCCCTGAAGAACTGCACCAACTGTTGGATGGAACATCCTACCAATCTTTAGCTACTTGGGGAGACTTGATTCATCTCAATACCGGGAATGATTTACTGGACACCGATGAGGAAATGCTGAGCAACTCGGTGCTGCCGGAATGGTCTCGAGAAAACGTGACGTATTTTACCCGCCAATGGGCCGAGGCCCAGGAAAAACAGCAAGGTCCCTTTGCTATGGCAGATGAATTTGAAAAGAAGCCGGCGGCTTATTTCCAGGAACTAATGGACTTTATTGACCAACAAAAGGAGAGGCAGAATGATGCCAAGCTTAAGTAGAGAATTAACCCCTTACCAGTGGGCGCTGCCGGAAACACTTCAGGTGCCTCCGGATGAGCTGAAGGTCCGCCTGGACTTCTATACCGACAGCGTCATCTTATATCTACTGGATAAGGGGATTATCACCACCAGGCAAGTTTCGGCCCAAGATATCAGCCTGGCCATCCTCTCTGAGATCTCCTTGAATTCCGGACTGCTGCCGCGGGAGGCACTATGGTGGAAACAGGGCAAGAACGGTGTTCAGGTTGCCCTATGGCGAGCGCCGAAAATCTGGCCGGTAGCCTTACAAGAAGAAGCTTTCAAGCCAGCCAGACGTTTCAAGTTACCCATGCCGGGACTCATTTTCGTCTGTTCACCTGGGAAACCGCCAGCGGTTTATGCCGCGAAGAAACACCCTAGGTCCGTTGGTGAATTTATTTACCATGCGCCCTTATTTAATGTCTATGAGAACGGGACTACCTGCCCGGGGACTCATCAATATCCCCAGGAAATGGAAAAGATCCCGGAGTCTTTCTTCGGCGCCTTCTTCACCCAGGGCGCGATGCATACCGGTCGCTCTCAGAAATATCCGAATAATCTGCTCAGGCTCTGGGAGGAGATCGACGGTAAGCCTAAATATCCTATGAAAGACATGGTGAAATTGGGAACCGTGGCGGATCTGCTCAAATGAAATAAACCGGGAGGTTTTTCTTGTATACCCTGGATAACGACTTTGCCACTCGTTTTAAATATGAGGTTATGATCGTAGGCTGCGGGGGTACCGGCGGCTTTGTGGCCGAAGGACTCTGCCGCCTGCTTCCGGTGAATGTTCCGCTGGTGCTGGTGGACCCGGACCATGTGGAGGAAAGGAATCTGCGGCGTCAGAACTTCTTCCTAGAAGATCTAGGTGAGCTTAAAAGCGAAGCCTTGGCCCATAGGTTATCTCGAAAATACCACCGAGCCATTGCCTATAGCATCTTACCGGTTAGTCTGACACCATTGGGTTTCAATAGCCTGGTCATTGGTTGTGTGGATAACGGTCCTGCTCGCCGAGATATCGCCTCCAGATTCACCGCCACTTATGGCAACGCTCCGGCCTGGTGGGTGGATGCCGGCAACGGAGAAAACTTTGGTCAGATCTTGATTGGAAACCGGATTGGAACTGCTCAATACCGGACCAGCGAAAAAGGCGACCGTTTCTACTCTTTGCCTCTGCCCACTCAGCAGCGGCCGGACTTGTTAAGACAGCAGCCAGCGGTTAGCAGTTGTGCTGACATCGAAGAGCAAGGGCCGACGATCAATCAAAGCATGGCGGCCCTGGTCATTGAAGTAGTACGGAGATTGATTGCCGGTACCTGTCCCTGGATCCAGCTCTATCTGGATCTAGAACTGGGTACTCTGCAGCCGGTATTGGTCACTCCGGAAACGGTCGAGGAAATCTTGAAGAAAAAGTCCGTAAAAGCGAAAAAATAAAGAGTTTTTGGAGGCAATATGCAGAATGACGACACACGCTGTGAGATGGCGATTGCTATCTTACAGGTAACTCATGATGGTGAGGACCTGGACCCGGCTCATCTCTGGTTAGTCCAGGAATGGGTAAATGATCATCTGAACGAAAAGGGTGAAGCCGCTTTCCGTGATTTGCATGCTCAAGTAACGGCTGGCAAATATCAGAAGCCCTGGCTGCATGGCGTGGAGCATCTCACCCGGGACCATCAGGGCTATATCTTCTGGAAGGGCATCGAGGTGGAACATTACAGCTTTTCCGGAAAGGGAGCTTATGAGCGCGAGAAAGCAGCGGCCGAAGAACTGGGACGGCGCTGCCGAATCCTGGAATCGCAAGGAATCCGGCCTACCTGTAAATCCGCGATCTGGGACTGGGAGAAGTCTCAAGGAGGAGAATACATTGACCCAGAGCATTATGAACCATAAACAGCTTGACCCCAAGGTAGACCGGGTGATCTCGGATCTAGTAGGCAGTTTAACTGACCCGATTATCTGTCATAAAGGCCAGGAAGAACGGCCTCCTGAGTGGCTGAGGAATTCTATTACCCTGGAACGCCTAATTATGAATCTGGCAGCGCAAAAAGGAGAGACTCCTACCGGTACCGACGCTGAGGCCGCCTGGTATCTCTCAACAGCCAG
>JAQULX010000199.1 GCA_028718465.1 Dehalococcoidales bacterium
GAGCTTTCGCAGCCATAAGTTCAGTAGCGATCGCTTCATTAGCCAGCAACATGAATTCCTCGATCAGGCGATGGCTCGCCAGCCGCGGGCGCTGTACCACGCGCAGTGGTTTGCCGTCAGCATCCATATCCACTTTATATTCCGGGAGGTTGAAATCCAGCGCGCCCCTCTTGACTCTTTGCTGGTACAATATCTCTGCCAACCTGCCCATGCGCAGGACTGCTTCTTTTGCCGCTTTGGGCACTTCAGTTACGTGTCCGCCGTCCAACAGCTTCTGGACTTCATCATAAGTGAACCTCCGGCAGGAACGTATCACCGTATTAGCCATACGGCGCTTGATCACGTTTCCCGCGGCATCAATGTCCATAAAGACTGATACTGTCAGCCGTTCCTGGAAAGGCACCAGGCTGCATAGATTGTTGGAAAGCGATGGCGGCAGCATAGGTATGACCCGGTCAGGAAGGTAAACGCTGGTCCCGCGTTTATAGGCTTCTTTATCCAAAGCTGACCCGGCTCTCACATAATTTCCCACATCAGCTATGTGCACTCCCAGCCGCACTATATTCATCTCCAGTTGTTCCAGGGAGACCGCGTCATCAAAATCCTTCGCGTCAGCCCCGTCAATGGTCACTATCGGCAAATGGAACAGCTCTCCCCGCCCGTGCCAATCCGCGGCCGCGAGCTTAACAGGCAAAGCATTGCTTTGCTGGAGAACTTCTTTGGGAAAGATTTCACTGATCCCATGCGCCCGCAGGAGCATAGTGATACGCGTTGTTACGTTATCCGCCTGCCCCAGGATCTCGCTGACCATTCCGGCGGCGCCGAGCCTTTCCGAGGGCCAGCGCGTGATCTCCAATACAGCCACTGCTCCGGCTATAGGAGTGATCTTATGCAGGAACCCGGTTACCTCAGTTGCCGGCGCTTCACCCTTTTCAGAAACCACGATCCAGCCATGCGGGAGTTTTTTAAGGACCCCAATGATAATTTTATGGGCATGCGCAAGCACTTGCATGATCTCGCCCGCGAAACGGCCGTCTGCCTCGCGGTGAACCTTAGCGGAAACCCTGTCGCCGTCCATAGCCAGGGCCAGCCCGCGGCCATGCAGGAAAACATCAGCGCCAGTCTCTGTCTCGGACAGTAAAAACGCGAACCGGCCGTGATGCTGGATCACACCTTTGACAATGGTGCCCTTCTTATCCGAGCGTTGCCGCCCGTGATGGTTTCTAAAATTTCTTTTCATAGTATTCACCTGTTTTATTTGAATTTCAGTAATGGAATGGCGTAATTGAGGCTTTGCCCTTCTGACAGTTCAAAATCACTGAAGACAGGGACCATCGGTATATATTGTTCAGGAATGCTGAGGAGGTCGAGTTTGATCCTGTATTTCCCCGGCTGCAATCTTATGCTGAAAGATCCGTAGGCATCCGTGTAGATCTTTGAGCCATCTTCCAAAATTAAGGCTACTCTCGGTACCCCTTTGTCATGCAGGCCAAATTTATAATCACCATCAGTATCTTCAAAAACAGCGCCACGTATCTCGGTGCGGCTGGATACCCCGAAATTCAGTACGGTTGTATTATTATTCACAATGACCGCTTCCCTGATCGGTGGTCCGGTTAAAATAAAGCCCTCCGGGATAGTAGCGGTATTGACACTGATATATACCTTTTTAGCCTTGACGTTCATGAATTTATAAGCGCCTGTCCGGCCGGTGCTCTGGATCCGTTTATTGACGATCCTCAACTCGATCCCCGGCATGGCTGGCTCATCAGCTTGTTTTATGCCGTCTAAATTGAGATCCTCGAAGACATATCCTTCAACCGTCCCGACTGGATCAAAGCGGAGATGAGTATTGAACAGGTAATTCACGCCGGCTAAGATCTCAGTCTCGAACCGCTTCTCCGAGGGAGTGGCTTCAGGGCGTATATCCCTGACCCTGGCATTCAGGCCGAAATTGAAATAAGGCGTCGGCGCGAACGATATCTCCCCATAGCCTTCGATATAATCTTCCCCTACCAGGAAGCTTAACGGCGAATTAGTGTTTTGCTCATCCCGGTATGTAAGACGCAAAGAATGGTAAAAAGCGGTGTTATAGACCTGCGAACTCCATTCGATACCTGTCTGCACGGCCTTGGGCAGGGCAGATTCAGAAGTTGATAATAGGGTTATATGGTTGATCTCTTTTTCCAGGAAACAATATAAAGATGGCAGCAGGTAGAAAAGTGATCCCCCTGTTATTTTGTTGCTGAGGTAGTCCAGGGCGGGGGTTTTGATATAACGGTTCCGGTTCCGGTTATAGTACATATAAAAATTGATCCTGCGCTCAGTGGGAAATTTATAGCGCACTCCCAGTCCGGTAGACTGGGTAATGGTGGGAAAATTCTTGCCCATATAATTCCTGTAATTGTAGTCTCCCTGGGCCTCGATCAAGCTTACCGGGGCCCACGTATAACCCAAGCTTAGCTCTTTGTTCCAGCGGCCGGGCAGGTCAGGATTCGGATAGAGCCCGTCGCTGAAAACATCGATCTTGTTGGTCAATAATATTTTCTCGGAAGGCCGGTAATAAACGTCAACCAGCACGCCTTTTTGTCCTGCCCGGTAGTCCTTTCCGCTGATCGCCTGGAAATCTTTCGAGATATTCCTTAATTCTGTTATCATCTTCAACGTGGGCAGGTCATAATCTATTCTTATATTGGAAGCATAAGTTTCAGTATCAAAGGCGATTTCGGGGATCAATTTTAATTTATCGAATTTGTACAACGCTTTCAGGTCATAGGCATTCTTATGCTGGTCGGCAGCCCTGTCTTTGCCGCCGCCCTGGTAGGCAGCCAGGCTGTAAACCTGGTCTTCTCCTGCCAGGTAATCCATACCGACTCCGCCATAAAATATTTGCTGTTTTTTGTATTCGAGTCCGGCTGGCACGAAACCACCAAACCTGAGGACTTGTTCCTCTCCCCAGAAGAACCTGGAACGCAGTTTGTTATCAGCCAGGGAATTGGAGATCTGGATACCGCGCAGGTCAGCTTTGTTAAAAGCAAGGTCTGCCATCTCCGGCCGGAAATCGATAGCTTGCAGGTTGATATTCTCAAGGGGGCCGAGCTGGCCGTTCAGCCAACGCACTGATGCGTAATTCATTTCGGTTTTTTCCGGCAGGGAATTGACTGAGGCGGAAAAACCATAGTTCCCGTTCGGAGTTTCCAGGGGAGTCGCCGACTCCAGTATATGCTGAAAAGAACGATAGCGGAAATAAGGCACGGCCGGCGAGTCGTTTACGGTCTTACTATAATTGGTGACCAAGGTATAGCGCACCTTTAATTCCTTAGCCCTTTCCTCCGCGTATTTTTCTATGTCTTCATTTCCAAAGCCCTGCTGTTTTTTGGCGATCGTTTTAAATTCGATGGTCCACCGCTGCTGCGCGTCCCAGATATGCAGGTAAGTCTTGCCGATATTCCTGCCGGAGATATAGAGCACATCAGTATCTTTCTCAATGCTGACTATATCCGGCTGGGTCAGCAGTATCCGCTTGAGCTTGTTACCTTTAACGGTAATGATCTCGTTTTGCTCGATTTCCAGGGAGAAGGTTGGCTTCTTGGTCTTGGCATTAAGGATCAACACCTTAGGGATCTTAGTCGAAGGAGTGGCTTTAGCTGTTTCTTTGGTTTGGGATTTTTCTTTTGGTTCGGGAATTTCTTTTGTTTTCACTGGCGGCTTGGCAGGCTCATCATACTGCTGCATCATGGAATCTATCTGTTTACCGACAAATTCCTCTTGCTTTAATCCGGCTTCATTTGAAGTTAGCGGCAATTCTTCTTTTGCAGTCTCTTCTTCTGCCGTCTCTTCCTCTGCTGTTTCTTCTTCTGTCACCTTTTCTTCAGTTTCACCCAGTCTTTTCTTGATCAAGGCAAGATATTTTAAGGCAGTCTTGTCACCCGGTCGCAGAGTTAAGACGATCTCAAATTGCCGCTTGGCTTGTTCAAAACGCTCGCTCTTATAGAGGGATATGGCCAGGTTCAGGATAATTGGGCTTAGACCCTCAGAATCAGCTTGTTCGTAGTAGCCATCTTTTTCAGGATTATACAGACCTTCACCGTTATTACCGGCATAAGCCGGAAACACCATGAAGGTGACCACTAAGCATAATAAAAACCGGATCAAACGCATCCTCAGGTTATTACCTCAATTCGCCTGCTTTTAGCACTTCACCAGAGGAGCCTATCTCCACTTCTGTTTCTTTGGTAATTACGAAATCAGCTTTCCATTCTTCCTCTTGACTGGCTTTCCCGATGTCAATGGTCAGAATAGCGTCATACGTCCCTTTCGGCAGAGGCTCCTTCCATGATCCGGTCAATTTGGCTGTTTCCGTAGGGAGAGTATATGACTTATTAAGAGCGGAGCGTACGAAAACCACTCCCTTTTTATTGATCAAATGCAATGTTCCCTTGGCTATAATATCAGTATTGCCAGTATTCTTTACGTCCATGCTGATTTCCAGCGGCTTGCTGTTGGATTGTTTCTTCAAGGAAAAATTTTCGATCTCTGCCGTGCGCACTGAGTTGTTGGCAGTCTCTACATAAAATATAACCCCCAACCGGACAACGAGCCCTAATGAAACATTGCCCGCGGGTATGGATTTAGCCATTGTACTTTCGAAGAATAAGACGGCAAAATGTCCGCCAACCGCGTCCTGGGGCGCTTTGACAGTATAATATATATCCTGTGACCCTTCCGCCGGTATTTCTAATTCTGAAAGTGAAAAACTGATCCAGCTGGCGCAGGATAACGGGAGCGTCCCTTGCGGGAAAAACACCTTGGTACCGTCATGCAGCTCATTATATTTCCAATCTTGGGCGTATAATTTGACTTTGATCTTTTCTTCTGACGGGTTCCTGACCGTAAGCTTGCCGCTGCCGGACCTGCCGGTTGGAATAGTCAGGAATACTTTGGGGGGATCAACCTGCAAAACTGCCGCTTCACTAACAGACATTGTGATCATAAAAAAGACCAGCATACAACCCAGCAAATAACACACTTTTTTCACTATGCCACCGCCATTATTTATTTCTTTCTTGACGCTTTTAAGTCTAAAGTTCAGAGATCGTATACATTATGGTGCCCATATAATTGCCGGCCGCCACATTGGCATCCGCGGCTAACTCATAAATGATCTTAAACCGGTCCGGGGAGCCATCCTTGTCTGATAGGAATAGAACCATTTCCCCGGTTTTGACTTCGGTTGCCTGGGTGAACCGCGGTGTGCCTTTTGTATCAGCCCCTTCCAGGCGCAGGGTAAAATATTTGGGCGGAATACTCGTTCCGCCGGGATTTACCAACGGTGAAGGTAATTGCTGGCTCACCTGGTATTGCCGGCCCAGGTTGCTCTTTATTTGCACCAGTATTTCTGAATGTTGCGGTCTTTTATCCAGTTGTACGTCCTTGAACTGTATCCCGCTTTCCGGTCCCGCTGTAACGATCAGGTCAAACACGCGGCCGACACTGGCTGTTAGCGGGAAAGTGCCCAGCAGCTTTTTCCCAGTCCTTGTTTTCAGGAAATACTGTGCCGCGGTCTTATAATTTCCCGCTTTCAGTTTTTCCAGGTCAATCAAGCTATAAGTTATGACAAAACGGTCCGCGTCTCCGGCTGTATTGGATACATATAATGTTTGTTCGCCATTAACCAGCGGCATATTGCCTGTTGTTCCGCTCCCGTTTTTCTGGCCATGAGCATTGACGATGACAGATTCGGCGGCTATTTGTCTGCCTTCCAGTGATTCCGGCAAGCTGATGATGTATTGTGAGAGCTCATACTGTTCTTTTACAGGGTCATTGATCTCTACGATCAGGTCACAAGAAGAAGTCTCGGGTTTAGTCGAATTCA
>JAQULX010000200.1 GCA_028718465.1 Dehalococcoidales bacterium
AGAAAAAATGCTCAATGATAATAATTCACTACGACGTATTATCCATAAGCCTATGATGAATATAATCATTACTAAAGAAGTTATAAAATGGGTAATTGTAACAGAAAATATTAAAGGCATTAATAAAAATAGATATCCAGAATGTATTAGTCCTTTAGTTTTAAAAGCCAAAATTAATATAGTTAGTAAAATTAGAAGCAATATCAAGGCGTAAGATTGAGCAGAATACTTATTTTCTGGATTCCAACTTGCTAGAATGGTAATCCAAGCCGCCGCTGCCCACCAATTCTGTTCCTTTTTGTCAAAACTAATTGAGATAATCACATACAGTGATATTATCAGGATTATTTGGAATAGGAATGGTGTCAGAGCAGTTATCATAAGAGGGTTCAAGGATCCCAAGATATTCTCCATGAAAGCCGTAAATATCATTGACCCAGGCCAATTTAAATATTGGTCTACGGCTACTGATATTTCATGTCTTTGCACTATGCTATCCGCCATCCCGTAATAATCCAATGGTGGCCCTAAGTTTGGAATAGCACCGAAGCCAGAGATAATTACTGGAGTCAAGAATAAAATAATTATGAGCAATACTATTTGTATTCCTGTCAGCCAGAGGATTTTTTGAGGGATTAACCAGAGTATAGCAGATGATGCAAAAAGGAACGCTAATGAAATCCAAAAGGTAATAGGAAGGGCCGTGATATACCCCATATCCTCAAAGGAAAAATGTATATTATATAAGCTAAATGAATAAAGGGAAGTAGCACAAATAGTAAAGAGTAATGATAATTTCGTTTTATTTTGCATTACTAACCATTCTTAATTATCGCTTATGATCTATTTCCTAAATTGCCAGGCCGTGTTTTCTTCCAAAATAACAAAGTCAGTTGTCTGAATAATAATGTCCACCAGTGTTGTTTGCTCATTGCCCATAGAGCTATTAATAAATGACCAGCAAACCAGCCAATACTGACGCCAGGTAAGCCAATAATTGGCAATAATATAACACCTGTTATCAATGTAATAGTGGAAATAAAAGCTACTTTAATTACAAGTAATTTTAATTTATTTTGTACTCTTAATATACTGAAATAAACTTGGTTGACCGTTAATGGAAACAAAGTCAAGGCTATTATCTGGAGAAGTGTATACGAATTGGCCGCATAGTCTTTACCGAATATTATTAGCAGCTTATCTCCGAATAAGATGATAATAGTAGCGACGGGAATAAGTATTAACATTACTAAGCATAAACTGCTGGTGGCTTTACGCTCTAATCCCTTATCATCATAAGAACCCTCTGCAAAAAGAGAAGTAGCTATTGATGAAGGAACAGTAGCAATTGTAATTCCGATTGTCCATGCAATATAAAAATAAGCATTGGCTTCCGCTCCTTTAATGTTTAATATTAAAAGCGGAAAGATCCAAGTTGGTAAAGACCATAACAGTAGGCTAATGTTATTGTATATGGAAAACTTCACCATTTCAGTAATTTTATTCCAATATATTGAAGGGCGAGGAAGATACCCTTGCCGAACTTTTGGAAGAAAGATTATCAATGAAACAATAAGCGAGAAAACCAACATGATTCCCCATGCATTTACAATACCGTAGTCATATAGTAATTTCGCGAGTATCACCGCAAGTATTAGTTTCCCAATATTGAAAATAATAGCTCTCAGAGTGACAAATCCGGTCCTACATTCTGCTACGAAGATATTATCAGTAATATTCGCCAAAGCTGTAGCTGCTGTAAAAAATACGAATAGAAAGAAGTAAACAATATTTTCTCGGAGAAACGCTAATTCATCTGACCATAAGTTAATCCCCAGAATAAAAATCACTGCTACGAAAATTGATGAAAATAATGTTATTGTCAGGCTTGAGTTGATCATTTGGTCACCGAGGTTTCCAGAACGAGGAAGAAATCTCACCAGACCTGATCCCAAATTGGGGTGAGAGATAGCTCCTAACATTCCCAAAGCAGAAATAATAGCAGAGGCTACTCCTACGTCTTGGGTAGAATACAAACGCGTTACGACAGCCCAAAAAGCGAACCCCAACAGAGCGCATAACCCGTTGGCGATTAGCAGATAGCTGGCATTGCGGTAGAGAGAAATGTTCCAGAATCTTTTTAGTTTTGCAGGCATGAAAGGTAAATCTTCTATACGCATACCTGTATATTCCCTGGACGATTTTAACCTAACTTTAGCATTTAATATGGGATTTGGAAAGTGCTGCAGTACTTAATCCTTATAGCCCCTTACGGCGCAGAGCAGTCTGAAATTAGCCTCACATTGGAGACCAGGAGCAGCGGACGTATGATGTCGCCTTTGTTTTCACTGAGCCTGGTGAAGGTAAGAAACTGGAGTTCAACCTTTATCGCGCAGATGAGACGGAGGTCTACCTGCGGACGTATCTTAAGGTCAGCGTTACCGAATAATACTTAAAAAGAGTCTTCGCCAGGCGGATTTATTTTTCGTCTCTCGAGAGAATCAGGGGGAATTTCATAATCCCCCTCCCCGGGTTGACAAATGCTACTCCTGTTCGCATAATGAGGTCGAGGTTAGGGAGTTGAATAACCCGTATCGATTATCCGGCATAGTCCTCGCTGTCGCAGGCGCCCTGACGGCCCCGGTATTCTACTTTATCGTGGGTTCTGTCCCGTTGACTGCTGTCTCCTTTTCCGCGGTCATTACCGGCTTCACCTGCATCGTCCTGGCTAATGCCCGACCCTATATCTCTCCGGAAGCCTGTCAAACTCTTCTCAAGACCGGTATGGAAAACACCGCCGCTCTCCTGGAAGAGCTTGGCTTGCGTGCCAGAGCGGTCTATGTGCCTTCCGGCTGGCGCGGCGGGAGCGCCCAGGCGCTGGTCCCTTTGAACGGGAGCGGTGACCTCCATCGGTTTAAGGAGAAGCTGCCCGGTCGTTTGATTGTGCGCTGCGGGCCCGGCGATGACGATATGGCCATCGCCGTGACCACCGCCGGCAGCGTCAATCTGGACCTGCTGCCCCGGAAGCCCGGACCCTCCCCTGAGGAGATCGAGTCCGCCCTTGGCTACCTTTTGACCGGTGTCCTGGATATCGCCGGCGGGGTTTCCGTATATCTGGCGGATTCTCAGGTGAGAGTGGAGGTGAACGGCGCCCGCATGATGGAGGAGAATGTCTGGTATTACCGGTGCCTGGGCAGCCCGCTGGCTTCTATCGTTACCACCGTGGTCAGTGAGGCGCTGGATAAGCCCGTCCGCATCCTGGAGGAGACCGCCCGTAAGGGTAAAGTGAGCCTCCGCCTTGAGGTGCTCTCTTGAGGGTCTACAACCGGCTTGTTATCTCCCTGGTGCTGGCCTTTAGTTTGATTAATGTGGCGCTGGCGTGTTTCGGCCAGGAGGATATCGGAATCTATTTTATCGCCAACGCCCTGGCTTATCTCATCATTACCCTGCTCTATATGCACCTGAATCCCCGGGCCAGGACCGGCCTCAATTCCCTCTCCGTGGTCGTCTTCGCCGGTTTCCTGGTCATCGTGGCCGTCAAAGTGATGGAAATACTGAGCTGATAGAATGACCAAACGTTTTGCTGTAGCTCTGATACTGGTGCTGGTCCTGCTCGTCCCCGCGGCGCAGCCGGCGCTGGCGCACAACCCCCGCCACGAGGACCCGGAGGCTTCTTCCCCGGTCTTCAGCGGGATAGACCTGCTCTGGTTTTATTCTTCATCACTCGATCTGGTCCTGGAGGGGGACGGCCCGGCGGCTGAAGCGCTGCTGGAGAAAATGCCTTTCCTGAATATCCCGCCGGACCTGGAAGGCCCCGCCGGAGATTTTTCTGCCTCCTGCGTTTCCCTGTCGCATTCTCTATCCGGGCTTTTCGCTCTCTGGGAACAGGAGCATGACCTTCTCCGCCAGTACCGTCTGGCCGAGGCCGTGCAGGTGAGGCGGCAGATCATCGACGATCTGACGGCGCTTCAGGCTGAAATGGAACGGTTGCAGGGGGTTGTGGATGCTTCCGGGGACTATCTTCAAATCGACCGGCTGGCGCCCGGGAATATTTTGGCCGGCGCCTTTTCCGAGGTCCAGGAGAAGGTCCTCCGGCTGCGTGAAACCGTGGATGTCATGTCCCTGCCGATGCTGGACCTGGAGACCGTCAGCGGGCTTTTGGACACGGCAGGCCCCGGTTTGAGGCAGGCCATCCTGGATTCCGCGGCCCTTGAACAGATGGCTGAATTGCTGGGCATCACGGTGGAAGAGATGGTTGAGATGCTCGACCGGTCCCGTGCCGGCGAACTGTTCGACCGGCTGAGTGAGGTCGATCCTGAAGCGCTACAGGACTGGGTCCTTTCCGACTTTCCCTCCGTCTGGCAGCAGTTGTTTCAAACAGTGACGCTGACCCTTGAGGTATCTCCCCGGACGGTTTTTGTGGGTGAGGAGGCGGGCTTCAGCGGGAGGCTGACCTCGGACACAGGGCCCCTGGGAGACCGTGAGGTGGAGATCCTGTTCGACCGGACACGGCATTTGAAAGTCCGTACTGATTCTTCCGGCTTTTACCAGGGACGCTTGCAGGTCCCTTTTCGGTATCAGGACGAAATGGAAGTCCAGGCTGTTTATTATCCGGCCGGGGGTGATGTGGGGACTTACCTGGGAACAACCAGTTCCCCTGCCCGACTGTCAATACAGTATTATGAGGCTGACCTGACCCTTCAGGTGACCGGCCCCGCTTATCCTGGCCGCAGTGCCGTCCTGACCGGAAGCTTCGACTACGGTGAGGCGCCGTCTTTGGAGCAGAGACCGGCCGAGCTGTACCTGGATGATAGACCTCTGGCCCGGTTTTCCGCCCGGCGGGACTTCAGGCAGGAGATCGAGCTTCCCCCGGAAATAATCCCCGGACGCTATAATATTGCCATGATGGTTCCGGCAGAGAGCCGATACGCTCCGCTGACAGCCGCTTGCTCTCTGGAGGTGTCCCTGGCCCCGTTGTCCCTGGACTTTAATGCTCCCCGGACGGCTTTCATTCCGGGGGAGATAGCCTTGAGCGGACGGGTCTTTTCCATGCTGGGACCGGCCAGTGGGGCGGTGGTCCGGGTGGAGGCGTCCGGCGATTCGGTGTCCGGAGTCACGGATACCGACGGATTTTTTACAATACGGCTGAAAATGGGCACGGGACTGGACTTGCTGGGTTCCCAGCCCCTTACCTTGCAGGTGCAGCCGCAGGAATCCTGGAACGCACCCGCTGCCGCCGACCGGACCTTCTTTGCCGTAAATGTGGTGAATTGCGCCATTCTCCTGGTGGTGCTGGGATTTTTCGGCTTTTATTTGCCGTGGTGGTTTAGAAAATGGTCCGAGCTTCATGCCGCTCGGAAAGCGGCTCCGGCTCCGCCGCATCCGGCAGTCCCGGTCATATCCCCCTCACTCCCTTCTTCCGATAAATCTGCTGCCGTTGAGGAGACGGCAGATTCGCCGGGTGCTGTCTTGAAATGGTACCTCCGGACTTTGCAACTGGTACAGCGGCTTACCCGGGCGGTGCTGCTGCCCCAGCAGACCCTGCGGGAATATTCCCGCGAAACCGGCCCGAAGATGGGGCCCCTGGGCCGCTATTTTGCCGAGTTTACTTTGCTCGTAGAGAGGTTCCTCTATTCAGCCCATAAGCCAGCCCCGGAGGAGATCGAGAAAGGCCGCAGGCTGGCGGAATCTATTGAAACGGAGGCCGGAAATGAGGACCTCTAGCCTCATCCTTATCGTGCTGGCTGTGGTCCTGGGGGTTTCCCTGCTCTCTATCCGTTTTTCTCCTTCCGTCCAGGACTTTATGGCTGCGAACACCCTGTGGAACGGCCTCCGCGACTTTACCCGGGG